>JASFHC010000156.1:0-6065 GCA_050123435.1 Desulfobacterales bacterium | reverse complement strand
AGACGATAATCCGGAGTCTTGCGTATGGATGCCCATCGACTCAAAGTTTCCTCAGGAGGACTATCTGAAGCTAGCGGAGGCCGCAGATACCGCTGACGGAGATGCTGTGCGAAAAGCGACTTCGGCTCTCCTCCGGTCGGTTCACAACTCTGCCAAAGAAATCCGGGATAAATATCTTAACCCGCCGTACACCACTGACTTCGCGATTATGTTTTTGCCCACGGAGGGACTCTATGCGGAAGTTCTTCGTCAACCGGGTCTGGTCGAAAAGATTCAGCAGGATTACCGTATTGTTGTCGCCGGGCCAACCACGCTTTCGGCAATTCTGAGCAGTTTGCGCATAGGTTTTCGTACGTTGGCCATTGAGAAGCGATCGAGTGAGGTTTGGAAAATACTTGCCGCAGTTAAAACGGAATTTGGGAAATTCGGCCATGTTCTAACAACGGTAAAAAGGCAGTTAAATACGGCCTCTAATACCATAGAACAGACCGGCGTAAGAACTCGAGCAATGGAACGGAAACTACGTGCTGTGGAGGAACTGCCTTTAGAAGAAAGCTTAGAGATCCTGGAGTTGCCTGATTCCGGGATAGAATAGCGTCTTAATTGTACATTTTGTGGTAATTACTTTTTTGTTTCGGTTCGTTTAGGTGAGGATATTGATAAAAATTCTGTTGAGCGATTATCCCGGCAAAGATTTATGAATTAAGATGATCAAAGGTACGACCACGCTCAAAATGAACAACAATCCTTCATATGAAGTCCAGGCGTCATATGCGGTCTTCCCTTTTTCGCGTGCCGTGACATACTCAGCCAAAAAGCCCAACCCCATCACCAGCCAGAGTGTCAATACCGCAACCACTATTGTTGGTGTGTTCATATCTCAAACTATCCCTGTGTCTCTAAAACCCATACAAATAATTTCGAAAGCATCTTAAACGATAATATAAAATCAATATTTAAGTATACCAGCAAACTCAACACGTGTATGATATTGATTTGTTATAATTATAAAATATATTATGAAATTGAAGGAGATTCAAGGGCATTTTGCATTGGCGTTTGGTTTAAAAATTTCAAAAAAAGATTTTTCTGGAAGTCGCCGGAAATTTTGGCCGCTCATAAAAGATTAGTCTGTGTTGAAATCGATCCGGAAATAAGGTAATCTAAATTAAAGAGAGTAATCCTTGATGGGCCTATCTGGCTGATCACAAAGAAGGTAAACAATGCTAACGGTTAATTTAGATTCTCCTCATCTTTTTCGTGTGCCGCCTGAAAAACAGAGCGATGAAATGCTGAATAGTTTAGTTGAGGATGAAACGGAAAATAACGTATCAGAACAAGAGGAATACATTTTTTGTCGCCAATGCCGTAACAGGATAACAAGTCCGGCAGAGCGCATACAAATTCACGGGTCTCACCGGCACACATTTGCTAATCCCCACGGAATTGTTTTTGAAATAGGGTGTTTCAGAACCGTTAAGGGATGCGGACATGCGGGCCCGGCATCGACGGATTTTAGCTGGTTTTCGGGCTTTAGCTGGAGAATTGCCGTTTGCATCAAATGCCTTACACATTTGGGATGGCTTTTTGCCTCTCCGGACCAGGACCATTTTCATGGACTGATCCTGGATCGTCTGATAACTCAATAATCACCTCTGGGAATTGAAACTTCCAAATAAGTTCCGGTGTATTATGATGATTCTATGGACCCAACCCCATAATTTTTTGAGATATTACTGAAAATTTCTACAACTTTCTGAAATCACGGGTGTCCGAAAATACAAGCCGTAAAGCTATCTCAAATGAAAAATGCCGAGACTTTTAAAAATCTCAGCATTTTTTTATACATTGGGTCAAACCCTGTTCAGTTAATTCAGAGCCCCGGTTATGGCATTAACGGCTTCGTCAATACTTAGGGTTCCGGTATTGATGATAAGATCGTAATGAAAGATGTCTGTGATGTCGGCATTAAAGTATTTTTTTATAAACGCTTTGCGATCTGACTCTGTTTTGATGACCTTTTGTTTTGCTTCTTCAATAGTAATTCCGAGTTCTTTGGATAAATTTTGTATTCTTTCCTCCATGGGCTCTATTACTCGAATGCTGAGTCTTTTATCAGGAGGTAGAACAAAATTGGAACCCCTGCCTATGATAACAGCCTGGCCGTGTCTGCCGATAGTGCCGATGATTTTCATGAGATGCTGGAGATACCGATCCGGCCATAGATGTCGTTTGTCGACAAGTGAGGATATCCACTCTTCGAGTACTGAAACACCTTTTTCGTCCAGGGTTTCAACGAATTGAACACTTACACGGGCACTTTCGGCCATATTATGGAGGACTTCCTGATGGAATAATTCGTATCCCAATTTTTCAGAAAGACGCTCGGCCAAAATGTCTCCCCCACTTCCGTGCTCTCTGGAAAAGGTTATGACAGAAATACGATCTTCCTGTTTTTTCTCATCCGTACGCATAATTTGCCATCTTCTGACTTGCTCTTCTATAATCTGCTCGACAGAACGTGTTTTAGTTTTCATGTTCCCTCCTTTCATGTTTAGTTTATGGATGGGTAACAATTCATGAGAAAACACATCTAATTCGATCTGCAGTAATTAACAACGGGGTATTCAGATTATTTATTCAAAAATTTCTTAGGCAACTTCAACGACAAACGGAGGTGGAGAAATTCTCAGAGGTAAATGGAACTCAGTCGAGTTGAAATCCTAAAAGAACGTCGCCGGCAAAATAACAGGGCACTTTGGCACGGGCATTTTCAGCATTTGCTCCAAAGAGTTTTTTATCAATACAATTTATTTTATGATATTTTCACAAGTGTGTCAAGAAAAGAAAATTATGCTCAAATCAGAATTGCTGAGGGTTTTGGCCCATTTCTGCCATGCAAACTGCTTTTCTATATACTAAAATAACGAAAGTTTTCATTCAATTTTTTAATTTTCAAATTAACCCGGATAGTTTTTTATATTCCCTCTGCACGAAGGAGAAATTCTGATAAAATCTCCCGTAATCAAGATAAGCCTTCCCGGTCCAAAAGCACGTAAACTCATAGAGGAGGAGAGTACTTACGTGTCTCCGTCATACACATGGTATTATCCGCTTGTTGTGGAAAAAATCCGGGGGTTAATGGTCCACGACGTTGTCCGAGAAGTGGCGGATTAAAAATCTTGATTGGGGAAATGTTCGACCCGGCACGTTACAGGGCAAATGCATTTGATTGCGTTGCGGCGTAGCGATGGAGTGTTCTTCCTGTATCAGGATTAAAATTCGTTTGTCCTTCGGTACGTTTGTTGCGGGTTTATTTGCCTTAGGTAAAAAAACTCTGCATAATCTTCCTAAATCTTTGGCCTCGCCATGTCGCGGACGGTCTTGTTGCTTCAGATACGAGGATATCCTGACTCAAGAACGGTAAAAAGTCAGAAATTCCAGGGATAATTATTCTTACTACCGGAAAATCCAATACCGGATGGGTGTGGTCGAGTATGATACAATCGCTATTGAAGTGCTTACATATTTTTTTAAGTTCCTCAATTTCACTGAAAACATCCTTAATTTCGGTGTTCCGATAGACGCTCATTTCTCCTTTCTCAAGAAATGAGATATCTTTTGGAGAAATACAACATTTCATTAACAGGTAAAAATTGTTAACCCGAGATCGATGGACAATCGGTTTATCCAACTGCGGGCGGGGCGCCAACAATGTTTCACGACCTTGCATGCTTTCCGTAAAACACCGTGTCAGACCTTCATCCATATCAAAAGATACCCCCGGTATCAGTATTTTATGTTCCAAGCGATCCGGAGACAAATTGTGGTTGATAAACAGGACGCCGATACAGGGCAACACGCCCCCCAGAGAGAGATCCTTGATTATTACATCAACATTGTTTCCATGATAGAATTTAATCATATCCTTTACCACAGCATTTTTTACAGAACCCGGGTCAATTGATGGAACTGTTTTTTCAGGTTTGATTATTTGTATTTGGGCATGGCGTTCAAAAATTTCACATGAGGCTTGAATCATGGCCTCTTCCATGGTGTTTCCCGCCGCCATCCCGTTGGACGCATGAATATAGGTAACAAAATTGACCGGAACTTTTATCATTTCTTCACGAGTTATTGAAAAACCGTCAACCCAATGTCTGGCCATTCTGCTGCTTTTAATATGCTCAATATCTGTATCCGTCAGATGAACTTCGTTCGCCAGCAGGTCTTCTATTCTCAGAGAGTTTTCTTCCAACTCATCCTGGTGGGCATATACATATCCATCCATCCATTCATAATTAAGGAACCTATTGGTTTCTTCATTGTAAAGGGCCGGAATGTTATACCTCACGCGTTCTTCAAAGACCGGATAGAACAGCCCTGCGCTGAAGCGTTCCGCCAATTCCGCGTACGCGCTGGCCTCCGCAAGCTCCGGGGTAATACCTTTCCCATTGCATACGATCCGAATTGAATCAATCCATATTCGTCCCCAATAAATGTTGTCTGAAACTTGAAAGGGGGAGTATTCAACATCGAGCTGCAACTTCCGAAATCCGTCTTTGATCCTACTGATCGTGTTGGACGGAAGGTCACACTTGCCATACTCATTTCTGACGCAATTTTTAAATTTCATCTCTCATATCGCCTGTTGTCGGTTTGCGGATACTGATAAAAGCATATAGATACCGAATGGTTATTATTTTAAAGTTTGTATTCTTATAAAAAGTGTGAAGCTCTGGACCCAGGAACGGTTATGGTTGTTTTTACTGTTGGTCCTTGTAAAACGCCAGCTCCCAATCCCATGATTCTGAGTCGTGACGAAGAATGTAAACCGCATTATCGTCTCCCAGAACCTTAAAATAGCGGTGGTTCGTGGCTATCCATCGATCTTGAATTTCTTTTACTTCAATTTTTCTATCACCCAGCCGGATACGCCGGGGCGTCTCTTCACCCCGGTATCCGGAATAACATGCCACTTCTATTTTCATAAATTGCTCCTGATGATCATCCGCTTTTTGACCCGGAACATGTATTATGTATGCATTCTTTCTTTTATAGTAAAGTTGTTTTTACGGTTTCAACAATATTGATCCGAAGTTTCAAAAAATTTCTGTATAATTACAGCATTCCTTTGTGAAGAAAAATGTGTTATCTTAAGGATAACCACTATGGAACATCTCTATAAACAAAACATAACCGATGCCCTCAAAATATTAAGAAGGTGTATTCCCGGAGTCCAAGACAGGCTCGGATTCGGTCGAATCAGGGATATTGATGCATGGACCCAGATGGTTGACGGCAAACTGCTTACCCGGCTTTCTTTTGATTTCCCCATTATGGCAACCATCTGCGGCGGCGGTTCTTCAGGGAAATCGAGCCTGTTCAATTCAATGATAGGTGAACGTCTTTCTCCAGTTGGCGGTAGTGCAGGGCTTAACCGCCGGGTACTTGCTTCCGTGCACCGGGAAATCTTCAATCATCCAAACATTATTTCCACCCTGTTTGAGCCGTTCGGATGTTTGCCCGATCCCTTGAAGGACACAAAGGATCTCACCGTTTCCGGACACCCCCTATATGTTCTCAGCGATGCCGTTCCTCAAAATCTGGTGCTGATGGATACACCGGATTTTGATACCGGAGCCAAAGGCATTTACATTAACCGGGACATTACTTTAAAAGCCCTGGAATCATCCGATATCCTGATATATGTTTTCACCAATTCCAACTATAACAATCGGGAAAATACTGATTTTATTTCGGAGATTCTTACGGGCATCGGAATGAGAAAATGCTTTTTGATCTACCGTGTTTATCCCAGCTTTGAAAAAGAAGAGGTAGAGGAGCACGCCATGACCGTTGCCCGAAACTTATATGGTAAAGATGCCGATCGGTACGTACTGGGAATTTATCGTGCGGATGAGGACAACACCGTAGCTGAAGGCAAACGATTCATGGCATTACGCCCGGTACGCAAAAAAGACCCTTCGTTGATAACCGCCCTCCAGTCCATCGATTCCCAGGAATTAAGACTCGAACTACTATCTTCGATTTTAAAGGATGTG
>JASFHC010000155.1:0-6170 GCA_050123435.1 Desulfobacterales bacterium | reverse complement strand
AGCGATTGTTAATGAACACCTTCCAGGATACGGAGGGACATTATGGCGGCGGGCTTCGAATCAGACTCGAATTTCGATAGAAGTGGTTTCAAAACCTCCCCTCAGGCCCAATTTCTGTGTTGGACCGAGGGATTCGATATAGGGTGAAAGATAACTTAAGATGATCGACCTCAAGCAGAAATTCTGGATAAGAATATTCGCAGTGTTATGGCTTCTGATGGCGTGCCTTGTTGCCAAAGACCCTGCTTATGCCGAGAACAGGGGAAGAGTTGACCCCGGGCCCGTTGTTTCAAGGATTATCATCCGTGTTCAGGGGATAAAAGGAGATGTAAGCCCATGGGTTGATCTGGCAAAGAAGCTTATTTTTATCCGGGAGGGAGAGCCCTTTTCCACCAAACGGTTCCGGGATTCCCTGGACGCTTTGAAATCGTCGAATCTGTTTAAAGTCATCCATGTTTCTGAATCAGGCCGTGGAGAAAAACAATTTACTCTGGATTTTCAAGTAACGCCCTATCCTCAAGTTAAAGATATTAAAATCATCGGTGGCTTTCCCCTGTTGGAGCGAGAAATTCTCAACGCCATACAGTTGCACCCGGGAGATGTATATCATCCGGAAACGTTTTCCGACAAAGAAGCCGTTATTACCGAGGTTTTCAAGAAAGAAGGTTACATTGCGCCGATTATTAATTTAGACGCCGCAGAAGATCCGGCTGGCGGAAATTTTGTGGTTTCCGTCACCATCGACAAGGGAGACTTTTTTCATGTCCGGCGCTTTGAAATCATGGGAAACCGGGCGTTTTCAACCCCGCGCCTTAAATTGCGGATTAAAACTTGTAAATCGTGGCTGGCCCCGGATTTTATGAGGCGTTTTAAGAAAAAAATATTTAGTAAAGATATTCAAAACCTCATTAGGTTTTACCGGAAAAAAGGATATCCGGAAGTTGTCGTGAACTCCGAGCTTAAAAAGGATGCTAAAACTCAAAATGTTTCTATTTTTGTAACCATTGATGAAGGGCCCAGGTATAAGATTGAATTTCAGGGCAATAAAGAGTTTTGGGATATTACGCTTAAAAAAGATCTCACCCTGTTTAAGGAAGGCAACAAGAAGGATTTTGGTCTAAGAAAGAGTATCCGCAAAATAAAGGAGCGTTACCGTAATGCCGGATATAAGGATTGTCAGATAGAGATGGAATCAGAAAGAAAATTAGATGCCGGAATGCCCGTGCGGCACATTCGCCTGATGATTCACGAGGGGCCGCAATATGTTGTAAATTCCGTCAACCTTACCGGAAACACTGCGTTTGATTCACAAAAAATCAAAAAACAAATATTGACCAAAATTCCGGGAGTTATTGCGAACGGTGCATGGGTTCAGGAAACCCTGGAAGAGGACAAGCATGCGATTACGTCTCTGTATCTCAAGCAAGGATATATGAATACCGTGGTCAAAGATGAAATAATATCGCATAAGGACATTAAGGAAAACACTTCGTATGTAGATATCACCCTGGGCATCGAAGAGGGGGCTCAGACGCGGGTTACGTCCATAACAATGCATGGATTGAATGTGCTGTCAGACTCCGAGGCTATTGAAGCAATTACGTTGAAAAAAGGGTCTGTTTTCCGAAACTATATGATTCAAAGTGATGAAAATACGCTGTCTTCCCTGATTTCTGAAAAAGGATATCCTCACGTCACGGTAAAGGGGACGGCGGTCATCAGCAAGGACAATACCCGGGCGGCAGTCACCTATGAGGTTGATCAAGGACCTTTTGTCAGAATGGGCCAGGTGGCTTACACGGGAAATTTCATCACCCAAGGACATATAATTCAAAACGAACTTGAACTCAATCCAGGAAAGCCGTTTTCGCTGAATAAATTTTTGGAATCTCAGCGCAATATCCGTAATATCAAAGCCCTTGAATCGGTACGTTTTAAAACTTACGGCTTAAAGGAAAAGGAAGATACGGTGAATCTGCTCCTGGAAATGGAAGAAAAAAAGCCATATTATATTCAATTGGGCGGAGGGTATGACACGGAAAGAGAATTTTACGCAGACATCCTGGCCGGTGACCGCAACCTTTTTGGATTAAACAAGGAGATCTGGGCCCGTACAGAAATCAGCCAAATCGGTTACCGGGGGGATCTGGGAATAGTTGAACCCCGATTTATGGGAACTCGAACCAAGTCATCCATAAACATGTTCAATGAAAAAAGGGAAGAGTTTAACACGAATTTCGGAACCAGAGACAGGGGTGTTTCAGTATCATTTAATCGCAGACTTTTTCAGAAATTTAACGCCGATCTTTCTTTTGTATATGCATATAAGAAGCAGTATCAGCGGAACGCTGTACCCATACCGGCAGGAGTAGAAGATGAATATGATCCCAGGGGAATTCTAACCGTAAGCCCCTCCCTAGTTTATAATTCGGCAGACTCCTATATACGCCCAAGAAAAGGGATGTTTTCTTCTATGCTTGTGGATTTCTCTAAAGGGATCACCAATTCTCTGGATAATTTTTTTAAGTATCGTTTAGAGATCCGGAAATATTATACCCCCTTGGAAAATCTGACATTTGCGTTGCGGGGACTTTTTGGAGATATTACCCGTTTTGACGACGGCAGCACGATTCCGGAAGACCAGCTTTTTTTCCTGGGGGGCACATCCACCGTTCGGGGGTTTGATGAAAACAAACTTCGATTTGACACCACCCGCAAAGCCGTGGGAGGAAAAACTGTAATCTTGGGCAATTTGGAGGCAAGAATTGACCTGGGACCTAACTTCGAGCTTTCTTTTTTTTACGACACGGGCAGCGTCAAAAACGCAATTCTCGACCAAGGTTCGGATGACTTTCGTTCTTCAGTGGGTGTTGGATTGCATTATCTCACACAAATCGGCCCCATGGGGGTCTATTACGGGCACAAACTGGATAGGAAAGCGAATGAAAGTGCAGGAAATTTTCATTTCACCGTCGGGTTTAGATTTTAGCCTAGTTTCCATCTATAAATGGCCCTTTTCCGCAATCTCTGAGTCAATCTGCGGAATTACTTGTGCGGCTTACTGCGTGTACGCCTCCGCGCAATTCCTTGATTGCCTTGACCTTGCGAAAAATTGCTCATTTCTGAATTGGAAACTTAATTTGAATCTAATATAGATTTATGGATGATCACTATCCTGTATTGAGCGTTCCAAATTTTAAAAGGGGATTAACTATCTGTTATTTTTATTGATTGGGGTATCATTACGCATACGGGATTGCGATTTCCTGTTTACAAAGGTTTTATCGCAACGCTGCAATATAACTTTGAGACCTTTGCAAAACGCCCCCTTTTGCCCAATTCCTGCGTCAGGCTCAAATTTTAATCCTCAAAATACTCAATGTATTCCTGCCTGCCCCGTAGGTCCAGCAGATCGTACTGGGGCGGTTAAAATTATCGCCTTTCTTGGCCTTGAACCCCGGTTAAATAATAAAAACGGATTTAACTGGGCAGGCAAAAGTGAACATTTTTCAAAGGTCTCACTTTGACTATGATCACCAGCCTTCGGTGAATGCGGAAACAGAAGACGACACGACATTCATTTTTCTGCTGGGTTACGAGTTCAAAAATTAAGCTGGCCACTTGCCGGAGTCTAATCTTTTTCGATGATCCCCGATATGTCTCCGTCTTTAACCATATGAAATTTTAATGGTTTTTGGATGTCAAGATGAACATCTCGTTGAGGAAACGCAATGACGATCCCAGCTTCTCTGAACAATTCGTCGATACGAAAGCGGATTTCGCTCTCGATAATTCGCCTGTCCATAATACGTTCCATTCTGATCCAGAAGTAAAGATCAAAGATTAGGGCATTGTCCCCAAAATCGTTAAAAAGCACAAACGGTTTGGGAGCCCTCCTTACCCTTTGATGCTCGTCGACGACCTTAAGCATAATGCGCTCTACTTCACGAACCGGAGACCCGTAAATAACGCCTACTGTTACCTGAGCTCTGACCTCTTTGTTTGAATGGGTCCAGTTAATGATATTCTTCTCGAGAAAGCTGCTGTTGGGCACCAGAATGTGGACATTTGAACCGGTGCGAATTCTCGTACAGCGTGCGCCGATCTCCTCCACCATGGCGAAGGCACCCTCGATTTCAACCAGGTCGCCAATTTTTATCGGTTGTTCCGCCATAATGATAAATCCGCTGATGAAATTATTGATCAGGTTCTGGGCACCGAAACCCACGCCGATGGCAACGGCACCACCTAAGAATGTGAACAAGGTCAGAGGAATGTTAACCACGCGTAGAGCAAAGAGAATAATCAAAAATACAATAATATAATTGATTATCTTCTCAATGGCCGCAATCGTTGTCTCCTTCATGTGGACACGTGCCAAAAGCCTTCGAATCCAAAAAAGAATGATTCTTTTGACAAATATAAACCCGATAATCAGAGTAATCAGGGCTATTGCCAGTTTCTTTATAGTGACACGGTTTTCGTCAATAACCCATATTTCCAAGTCCCAGATGTTCTTTAATTTGCCGATCAGTGTGGCCAGATTTTTCCACAAATCGACGTGTTCGCGTTTGTGGGCTATCTCATCCAGAAGCCGTTGGTTCAACCGTAAGGTTGCTTGCAGCATTGACAAATATTCGAGACCGCCGCTTTCCAATGCTTCTAGCGCATTCAATCGATTTTTCAGCTCACGTCGTAAATCTTTTGAATACCCCTGATCCAATAATTGTTTTTCCAGGGATGTAATTTGGGGCTGAAGACTGTTCTGATGGCTTTCCTGAAGTCGCACGATACGTTCGATTTTTACTTTGCCGGCTTCAATATCTTTTTTCCAGGCGTCTATTTTTTCTTGATCTATCCCACCTTGGACAAGCGTGTAACGATTTTTCCACACCTGTTCCTGTTGATTTAACAGGTTCAACATATCTTCTGTCTGTTCCAAAAGCCGCTGGGAGGCTTCCCGCTCGGTGTCAGCGACCTCTAATCTGGCCTTGGCCAATGCAATATCTGTCTTTTTTCTGGCATTCGCGAGTGTTTCCTGGGCCTGAAGCCAGGTGGTTTCCACCTTTATCTGTCTTCGGAGCTGATCTTTGAGTCGCTTTTTTAGTTCATCCTTGTTCCGATCGATGGCTTCGATCCGTTGTTCTAGGTCGGCGTTGTCAAAATGCAAGTTTTTGCTGACCCAAACAAGGTTCTGTTGGGCAACATCCGCATTTTGTTTGGCAAGTCGAACTTCGATGGAAAGATTTTGCTTGGTTGTCCTTTGTAAATAAAAAATTGCCTGGGATAGCTCCAATTCCAACTGCGCCTGGGTGTACGCCCAGTTTAGGTTGGCAGAATCTTTCCCGGATTCTATTGACTCCAGTTCTTCTTTGTATTTTCGCAAATCCTGCCGGCTTTTATCCAGGTTGGATCTGGCGTCCTCCAAAGCCTTTTCGGCCAGACTGACCCCCAAAATGGCTGTTTCCTTCTCATGTTCGTCGGTAATCAATTTATCGAGAATCGTGTCATAAAAACTCAGGGAATATGGCGGATTTTTCGAAAGTGCTATTTGCTGCTGAGGCCGCGCCTTTTCCTGAAAAAGAGTTTCTTCTTTTTCCAAGGTTTTCTTTTTCTTCAAAGCAGTTAACAATCGCTGATAAACGCTTTCTAACTCTTTAAGTTTTACAGTTTGTTCCTGTAACTGGGAAAGTGTTATCCCCAATTGATGCGCTGTTTGTTCATTTTCCGCTGCCTCGAAATCGGACAACCTCTTTTTGAAATTTTTAATTTTCAGCTCGATGTCGGCAGGATCGATCTCAGGCGATGGCTTCTGATGGTTCACCAACGCGGGGCTTTGCTTGTTTTCCAGTACTCTGGGTACCTCCGCCCAGGACATCGAAACCAGACCGAACAAAACGATTATGACATATAAACACAAACTTTTTTTAATCTTAAAATGTAACATGATTTGTGACACTCAACGTTTTAAAATTCAAAAATAATATCGGTGATTAAGCCGACATATTTCCTTCTATCCAACAATTACCCTCCAAATACAACAATTATGAATATGATACCCTTTAATTATCTGTCAAGCATCCTTAAAGCAACAGCAAGGAATTATATCTCAAAATATTTCTAACGATCGGTTGTGCTGTAACAATATTGCTTTCATTCATGCTCACGCC
>JASFHC010000154.1:0-6180 GCA_050123435.1 Desulfobacterales bacterium | reverse complement strand
TTAACTATCCTTGTGAGAGCCATTATTGATATCACAAGAAACTAAAGCAGGGGACTTAGAAAAGAATGATCCTGAGAATACAAAGAAAAGGAAAAAAGATATTATTGTTTGAGTCTGAGCTGAAGGAATACATGTCTGCTAAGCTCAACGGACTCGCAGGATTGGCTTCAAACCTGGTGATTGCCTTGGTTATGGTCAGTTTGATTGTGGTTTTGACCTTTTTTAAGGCCCGGGATTTTTATTTCTATGCTTTAGTGTTGCTTCCCGTTATCGGGCGTTGGTTTATCGGTGATATTATAAGCAGGTGGCTGAAAAATAAATTTAAAGAGCTTTTAGATACTTGAGGTCGGGAAGTTTTTTCGATTCGATAGCTCCATGAATAATCAGCAACTCCATCATACAAAATCATACATAAGGGTTCGTAAAGAAAGAACAGAAAAAAGGAATGACTGGTCATGCGGGTAGCTGTTCTTTCGGATATTCATGCGAACATCGAAGCCTTTCAGGCGGTGGTCAGGGACCTTGAACACCGAACGGACAGCATTCTGAACCTGGGCGACCTGGTGGGATATAATGCCAGCCCAAACGAGTGTGTGGAACTGGCCAGAGATATCGGGATGCACTCCATTCAAGGCAACCATGATCAGGCGGCATGCAACCTCAGCCTTGCCGAAAGCTTCAACATTTTTGCTCGAAAGGCTATTCTTTGGACAAGAAGTGTCCTTAGCAAAAACAATATGTTGTCTTTGTATAGTCTGCCGGTACATTGTCGTTTTACTTACGCGTTAGCCTGCCATGGCTCCCCTGAAAGTACGCATAGCTACATCGCCCTCCCTTTCCAGGCGAGAGCCACCTTAAAAAAGTTGAAAAAAGGACTCTGGGGCAAATCTAAAATCTGCCTTTTTGGTCATACCCATAAAAGGAAGATCTGGCACATGGATGTTCGGGGAAAGGTAGCACCCGTTGAAATTCCATTAGATGGCAACATAAGGCTGAATGAAGATGACTTTTACCTTCTGAATCCCGGCAGCGTGGGCCAGCCTAGAAACGGTGATCCCAAGTCCTCTTACTTAATTTTTGACACTCAAGAAAATACGATAAGATTCAGGCTGGTGGAGTATGATCTGTCAGAAACGATAAAAAAAATTATGAATGCAAATCTTCCCGAGTTTTTCGCAGAAAGGCTTGTGCATGGGACTTGACAGGGCGATATTTAGTGTCTGAACGGTAACTATAATTTTTTGTTAAAATCTTGGTTCAAGCACTATTTAGATATTAGGGAGGACTTATATGACAGAGATACAAGATTTAACTAAGACGGGAAAGCTTAAGGACGGCACAGAAGTTATTTTAAGACCAATGACCCGGAATGACCGCGATTCGGTTGGAGATTTTTTTAACCGGCTGACCCCATCGGTACTCCAGTACGTAAGAAACGATGTCACCAACCCAAAAGTGCTTGACCAATGGTTCGACCAACTGAATTATGATCGAGTGTTTCCTCTTTTGGCCTTTAAAGACAAGAAAGTTGTTGGCAATGCGACCCTCCACCGGGTAGGCTACGGTTGGCGAAAACATCTGGGCACCCTCAGGATCGTTGTGGATACGGAGTTTCATGGAAAGGGACTGGGGACTCTGATGATCAATGAGCTTGTAGACCTGTCCCATGAGTTCGGGCTGGAGAAACTCATGGTAGAGTTTCCGCTCAGAGCCCACGGCGCACTGGCGATGTTTAAAAAAGCAGGATTCAGCCCCAGGGCGGTGATAGAGGGCCTCATGAAAGACCGACACGGTGGAAATCTGGACATTGTGATTATGGTGATGGATGTGGCCGCGCATGCAAACAGGATTCAGTAAAGGGGTAAAATATTTTTCCCGTAATTCGGGAAAGAGCCGGTTATGTCGTTCTGTAATGCTCTGGCGTCAGGATAGCGATTTTCGGGGTTTTTTTCCATGCATTTTAAGATGATGCGCTCGATTTTCGGATTTAAATCTTGGTTGAATTTGCTGGGTGGAGACGGTGGAACTTCAAGGATCATGTCCATGAGCACCTTCTCCACGTCGTGATAAAAAGGAAACATCCCTGTGTAGAGAACGTACATGACAACTCCAAGGGCCCACACATCCGAGCGCCTCTGGCTTTTGCCCATAATCTGCTCCGGAGACATGAACGGCCGGGATCCCGTAACCGTATTGGACATCTCTTTGTCCTTGAGCTCTTTGGCCGCGCCGAAGTCTAGAAGTTTTATGACACCGTCCGGCTTTACCATCACGTTTTCCGGCTTTATGTCCCTGTGTATGATTCCTATGTCGTGGGCATGAGCCACCACATCGAAGAGCTGGACCATGACTGACTCTACTTCTTTCTCATCAAGCTCCCGCTCGATTACCTCGGAAAGTGTTTTTCCCTGAACAAATTCCTGGATTAATACTTTTTTATCTTTAGTTTTTATTACCTCGTTAACCCTTGGTATATTTACATGACCGGCCAAGCTAATTAGTATTCGAGCCTCCTTTTCGAACTTTGCGTTTAACTTTTTGCTAAGGGGAATTTTGGCTACATAGACATCGGGAGGGTCTTTTTCTATGTTCCTGACTTTCCAGACTTCGCCAAAACTCCCTATACCCAATCTATCCAACTTCTCGTATCTTTGCCCCAGAAGCTCGGTGGCACTGAACAAAGAATGAAAACCGCCCGAAAGTCTGGGCAGAAGCCCTTTCAGAAGTCTCTTACGGGGGAAGGTTGGACCTGACTCCATTAAAGGGATATTTTTGCCGCGATAGCCGACAATATCGCCATCATCGTCTCTAACCACTTGGCCCGAGATAAGTATGGAAAGCGGATCCCCCCCTTTGCGTCGAAAGGTAACCCGAAAGTCCTTTACCATTCCTTTCTCTTCAATGGCTTTTCTGAACCTTTTTCGTTCTTTCGGATTGAAATAAATGGTCTCCCCAACGTTGCGATGCAAAAGCTCTTCTTTTCTATCGTAACCCAGCATCTTCACCAGAGCTTCGTTGCATTCTAAAAGTTCACCTCCTTTGCTAGTAAAGAAAAGCCCTGCGTCGCTTACCCCGAAATCTTCCTCGTAGCGTTCCAGGGATTCGGTCACTGACCTGTGCTCCTCTTTAAGTCGGGCATATACTCCCGTCCTTCTCTCGAGCTCCTGAGAATCCACGGGCCAGGTGAGATAGTCAACTGCCCCGGCCTTCAAAGCCGAGGCAACAAGATCCTCCACAAAACTTTCCAAAATAACGATTACCGGAATTTGGACATCATCCTTTGCCCGTTTCAAGTTATTTATGACCCTACCTGGATCGAGATCCGGTCGTCCCAGCGCCAAAAGGGCAACAATCACACGTTTCTCCTCCGCAAGTATCTGGGCTTCTTTCAGGGTTTCGGCGGTATAGACCTGGTAAACATTTTCATCAAAAAGGCGCTTTAGCTTCTCGGCCCCGGCCCGATCATTATCGATAATTAATATGGCCCTCTTTCCCTTGTCTTTGTTACAGTCCATTTAATTTAAAATTCCTATATAAAAAATTAAAAACCAGATTTTCGTTTGACACGGCACCCTTATTTTTTCTATATTCATCTTTCTTTAATTATAGCAACGAAATACTTTCACTTTCTTTTCATATGAAAGTAAAATTCGGAGGATTTGAATTGCCTTTAAAAAGTTTTGATGCAGAAGAAATTCTCTACTATTGTGTGGCCATCCTTGTCATAGTAACCTTTGGGTCAGGTTTTACACGTTTTTTTGCGTTTAGCTTCTCCCACCCGCGCCGTGATGAAGGTATGGATTTCAACCCCATAACCAACCTTGATATTGTGGGTACCATCGTCTTTTTTCTGGGAGGTTTCGGCTGGGGCCGGCAGTTGGACGATCAAAAAATCAAGTTTAAAAAACAAAAGCTGGGATGGCTGGTTATATCTCTCATAGCTCCCTTTGCAAGCCTGACCCTTGCAATGTCTGCAGCTTACATCAAACATTTCCTCTGGACCGACCGTGTCATTGAAGTCTTACTCAACTTGTGTGTTGCCGCCACTGCTTATCATGTCCTTCCCATTCCCCCGCTTGCCGGCTCGAGGTTGATCTACCTGTTGGTTCCCGAAAAGCATGAAGGTGTCTGGAAACAGTTTTCAAAAGCCGGGCCTTTTATAATACTGAGTTTGGTACTTATGGAGCGTTTCTTGGGACTACCTTTTCTCAGGGAGGCTGTTGCACCAACTCTTGACCGTGTCGCCAGTTTTGCATCCTACTTTTAGTAACAATTCGGGCCCAAAGGGTCAGGTCTTTGAGGCCCTCTTCTTCAACGTTTAACATAACTAAGAGACCTCTGCAAAACGTCCCCTTTTGCTCAATTCCTGCGTCAGGCTCAAATTTTAATCCTCAAAATACTCAATGTATTCCTGCCTGCCCCGTAGGTCCAGCAGATCGTACTGGGGTGGTTAAAATTTTCGCCTTCCTTGTTATTGAACAAAATTGAGCATTTTTCAAAGGTCTCACTAAAGCTAAAAAAGGCGGGAAGGGCTGGGCCCTTTCCGCCTTTTCAGTTTATGGTTGGTTAATCTTAAAAATCTAACCGGACCTATTCTCCTGCTTTAAGTGGCCTCTTGGTCACAAATGCAACGAGAATGGCAACAATGAGCAAAACACCCGCTACATAGAAGGCATTATCATAAGACCCGGTCACATCCCGGATATGTCCGGCCAGTTTAGGCATGAATGCGCCAAGACCCCAGCCGATGAACACAAGACCGTAGTTGAAGCCCAGGTTTTTAGGACCAAAGAAGTCGGCGGTATAAGAAGGTATCAGGGAAAGGCCGCCGCCATAAACCCAGTAGGCGATCATACAGGCCGTGAATGCAAGAAAGAGTGACTTGATATGGATCATCCAGGGCAATGCAAACATACAGAGAGCAGCGGCCGCGGCATTGAGCATGTACGCCCGGTCTCTGCCGATGATATCCGAGTATTTCCCTGTGCCGATCCGTCCCGCAGCATTCATAAAACCACCTGCGGCCACCAAAATAAACCCTTGTTCCAGAAAGGGCTTTACAATTTTAGCGGCGTGGCCGATGATGAGAAGACCTGCCTGTGTGTTAAGACAGAACAGGAGGATCAGAGCATAGAACTGCCAGGTCCCGGCCATCTCACCGGCGGTCCAGTCCACAACGGTCCTCGACGGTGCCGCCTTTGCCCCGGGCGCCGCCTCAGGCGGTTGAGGAGGTACATATCCCTCTTCGGGCCATGCCAGGATTTGGGCCGCAATGCCGATGATGATAAAGTAGGCGATACCGAGCACCAGGAATGAGAAGGAGAGAGAGTAACTCGTAATCAGCCACTTGATGAGCGGAGCCACATAGAACGCAGCGCCGCCGTATCCTGAGACCGTAATTCCGATCATGACACCCACTTGGTGCGGGCCGACCCATCTCCTTGTTGCAGGTACCGGAGCGGCGTAAGCCACCCCCATAGCGATACCGCCGCCCACGCCGAATCCCCAGAGGATTCCGGCATAGGAATGGGATACACCTGCGATGATCATACCCAGACCCATGAATACGGCTCCGATTGATCCGGCGACCGAGGGACCATATTTATCCTGGATCTTACCGCCAGGAATCATAAGCAGTGCGAAAATTAAAATACACAATGACTTGGGGTTAGAGGCCTGCTCAGCGGTGAGAGCGCCAGGCCATCCGTGGGCCACCATGTATGCTTCGTTTGTTAAGTATTTGAGCCAGACCGACCATGCATACAGACACCCCAGACATAAATTGATGGTCGTTCCGGATAAAATTACGGCCCATCCTCGTCCGGGAATCTTATCTACCGGTTGATTATACCCTTTGGCATACTTTGGCATTAGTACACCTCCTTAAGTTGTTAAACATTACGGTTAATTACCGGAGCATGGGGTATTTCAGTGTTACACCAACTTTAAAGCCTCCGGTTGCCAGAAACCATTGCCAACGGAAAAAAGGAAATAGTACTGATCATGTAACCGTTCGGTACGGTCACGTCCTTACCTCTTCTCCATAGCAGATCAGTTTTATCACCTCCTTTCCGGTTAATTGTTAAAAAAATGCCGCATTTTATTGCAACCTAATCATTATAAACAAAATCTTTTAGTGTCTGCACAGAATCTATAGAGTTAGGGTATGTTCTTATGCCT
>JASFHC010000153.1:0-6183 GCA_050123435.1 Desulfobacterales bacterium | reverse complement strand
TTTTGGACCTGCGGTCTTGGCAAGAAAACACACGCTTTTAAATGATTCATTTTCGTGCTATATTCTCAATATATCACCGTAAATGCAAGACCTGAGATCAGAAAACGATATATGAAAAATGATCCTTGCTTGATATTTACAGTCCCAATTTGATATCTATTGGTTTCAATGAATAAAAAATTTGTTAGGATAATGCAAATCGCACATCCCTATTTTACATTCACACACCCATCTTTTGTTATTACAAGTTAGTGTTTCACAGATAATTTGAATAGACTTGAATATTGACTGGTGTATTCTTTGTTTTTATTCACAATTTAAGCGTGATACAAATACAGATAGGAATTTTGAAGGTACTTTTATTTTCTGCCAAAACTGAAACCAGTAACATGCTGGTTTTCTCATTGAGCACTGCAGCGCTACAAATTACAGGTTATGATATAAAAATTTAAATGTATTGGATAAAAATGATTCTCCATCGCTCATCAAGTAGCTGGAATCTGGGGGGCAAACAAAAGGTAGAATTTTATTACCCCATAGTACGGTAAGATTCCAAGGCGGGCTACCAAAACTGGTCTTTGGGTATCAACGGTTGAAATTTAATGTGAATGATATATTATTCTTATATTGATTTTATACATAACTACTGAGAAATTCATGGTTAATCGGATAGTTGTTCCATTAGCGTTCTTGATGATGCTGTTTGTTTCTATTCCATCCGCGATGAGCGCCGTGCGCGAATATCACTTGACTATCGCCCAGCAGAAAGTGAAGATCCGCAACAAAAGTGGTGAAGGGATGACGATCAACGGCAACATTCCGGGGCCAACGTTGTATTTTCAAGAAGGTGACTTGGCTCGTATCCACGTAAAGAATGAAATGAATGTGTCGACCTCTCTTCACTGGCACGGCTTGCTTGTGCCGCCGGCCATGGACGGCGTTCCGTTTGTCACCCAGGTGCCGATAGAGCCAGGTACAACCTTCACCTATGAATTTCCGATAAGACAGACCGGAACTTATTGGTATCACTCCCACTCTGGTCTTCAAGAGCAAAGTGGTCTCTATGGCTCCATTGTTATTGAAGATGGGAAACATAAGACGGATCGTGATTATGTTCTTCTGCTCTCCGACTGGACCACGGAAGCACCCTCTTCTGTCATGCGCACGTTGAAGCGAGGCAGCCATTGGTATGCTCTGCAAAAAGGATCTTCACAGTCCATTTTCGGAGCCGCCAAGGCCGGCCGAATCGGCGATTATTTTATGAGGGAATTACAGCGTATGCCGCCGATGGATATCGCTGATATCGCCTATGACTATTTTCTCACAAACGGACATCCCGAGACCCAGCTTGAGGCTCACCGGGGCGAAACATTGCGTCTTCGGGTGATCAACGGCTCTGCATCCACCTATTTTCATCTCAACTTTTCCGGCGGGCCGATGACCATCGTCGGATCAGACGGACAATTGGTACAACCTGTTGAAAGCGATCTCTTTCTTATCGCGGTTGCCGAAATTTATGATGTTCTTGTGACCATACCGAATGAGGGAGCATATGAGTTTCGGGCGACCGCCCATGATGGTTCCGGCTTCACCTCAACCTGGCTGGGAACGGGTACCCGATATCCTGCCAAGACCATTCCTAAACCCAACCTGTACGAGCCGATGGAACACGACGGGATGGGCTCGATTTTCGCCCTGACGCCGGCGGGGGCCATGGGCATGTCAGATAAAATGGTCAATGCGGGCGCATTTGACAAGCCGGGTATGGGTCATAGCATGCATAAGCACAAGTCGCACGGTGCGGCACCAGACAGTCAGGGACCGATGGAGCATAGCCCAGCGGCCATGGATCGTAATCACAAAAAAGCGCATTCGGCACACGGGGCTATGGATCATGGATCCTCTTCTATGGATCAAAAGCCTGGGCATATGGGTACGGGGCACAGCCATACACATGAAGGATTAGAGGCAAATGAGCAGGAAAAATTTCGGCATCCAAAAACAGGCGACCGCCACCAGATAACGCATGATGCCCTGCCCAGCGAAAACCGGGCTCACCAACATGACGCAACTGATCATGACGGACAGCATGTTGTTGCATCAGGGACAATTCAGCCAGGCAATGTGACTTCCGCCCGTCCGTTCGGCGGGCGATTTGGCTTGCTTGAGGCCGATGTCGCATCTCGGCCGCACCTTGCCAGTGAAGGCGGTCCCGAACGAGCCACAACGCCTTATGCACTGCTGAAATCTGTTAAATCGACACGCCCCCCAAAGAACGCCCCCCTCCGAGAAATCAGGCTGACCCTGGACGGGGACATGAAGCGTTATATTTGGTTTCTCAACAATAAGCCGTTGTCAGAGTCCGACAATATCCTCGTCAAAAAGGGGGAAGTCGTCCGTTTCATAATGATCAATCGGACCATGATGCATCATCCCATGCACCTGCATGGGCATTTTTTTCGTGTAATCAACGGCCAGGGTGACAATGCACCGCTTAAGAATGTGGTGGATGTCCCCCCCATGTCGACAACGATTATTGAGTTTTACAGCGATGAAGTCGGTGACTGGCTGTTTCATTGTCACCTGCTTTACCATATGAAATCCGGTATGACCCGAATGATTCACTACGAGGATTTCGTGCCGTCTCCGGACGTCGCTGCAATTCGTCATAAATTCTACAAAGATCCGTTCTATTTTTACGGCCGTGCCGACATGCTCTCCACCATGACGGAAGGCGCGATCACCCTTACGAATAGCAGATGGGAATTCAAAGCCGGTTGGGAGGTAGGTTGGGAAAGCGTTGATAAGACCGACTGGGAAGGGCTGGTTACGATTGATTACCATCTAAACAGATTTACCTCCTTTTTTACCGGCGTGGACTTTTTCGGCGAAGGTTCGAGCGGTGAAGAAACCCGTGGGATTTTGGGGTTGCGCTACCTGATGCCGCTTAATTTTGAGTCTTCGATCTGGCAGAATAACGACGGCGGCCAAAGGTTCATGCTTGAGAAAGAATTTGAACTCACGCCCAGAATAGGACTGCATGGCGAGGTTGAGTATGATACCCATGAACAGTGGGAAGGAAAGGTCGGGTTGTCCTACCTGATCAACAAGGAATTTTCGATCCTTGCCAATTGGCACTCGGAATATGGAATCGGCTTCGGCCTGCAATTAAGGTTTTAGGCACCGGAAATAAGCGCTGTTAAAGATTGAGAATAAGGGAGGCCCTTTCGGGAGAACAAAGAGATGAAATATATTTACCGCATGATGTTCTTGGGACTGCTCGTTTTTGTGGTTCTGAGTTTAGAAAGTATCGCCCACGAATGGATGGCCCCAAAGGAAGCGGCGAAAATTGCCAACCCGCTCGTCCAGGACGAGGCTTCTGTTGCTTGGGGAAAGAAAGTTTACCGTAATAATTGCGCCTATTGCCACGGCGAGACACTTGAAGGACTTACGGCAGAAGATGCCGGTCTCGCAAAGGACGCACCTAACCTCAAACGAAGTTTGAAAACCCACAGTGAAGGTGATATTTTTTGGAAAATCCAATCGGGCAAGGGTGATATGCCAGCGTTTAAGCAAACGCTTTCCGAAGAGGATACATGGGCAGTCATTGTTTATATAAAAAGTGAGATTCGCTAAACAACCTTGTCGCCCCAACCGATTGTTTTGAATGCAGTTTTGATAATGGGGTGGATAAGTAAAACGTGTCTTAGAAATTAATTCATTTATTACGGCAGCTGTATGGATTTCATTTTAGTTATAGACAGAGGTGCGACACTTTTAAAAATTCTATTTCCCTCCTTGAAATATTAAAATCCATAAACCCAGCAATATGAATAAAGCTCCAGCTCCTCCTTTAAGATAGTTTGTCGGAATTACTCTACTTATGGCAGATCCAAAGAGAACCGCCAACAAAGATGTCAATATAAGTGCACCCGCAGAACCAATAAATACAGCGAGCTTTGATTTGTTTTCAACAGCAAAAGCAAAGGTCGCCAGTTGAGTTTTATCGCCTAATTCCGCGAGAAAAATCATTCCAAAAGTTGTTAGCATCACCTTGAAATCCATGTTTTTATCCTCCGTTTGTGAAGCGTAAATTCAATTTCCTATTTTATTTTTTGTAGGCAAACTCTGCAACCTTATTTTGTCGTTTAATTTGACGATATTTGTCACATTATTTTAAACACACAATCTCCATAATTGGTCTAACTTTCTATAATATTAACATATATTCCATACCATCTTCCTGGTTCAATTTTTGCATAATAATTTCATTAATGAAAATAACAAAAGGAGAATTAAGATGCATTATAGTGTGATGAAAAGAATAATGGTTCTTATAGCCATTGTTTTGTTTGTATTTTCTGTCAGCGCATGTAGAACAACTCGAGGAGCGGTAGGTTTTGGATGGGATGAGGGATCAGGATACGGACATCATCATGAGGTCAAGAAAGTAGGACCTCCACCACACGCACCGGCCCATGGATATCGGGCAAAATATAAATATCGATATTATCCTTCCTGCAGCGTTTACTACGACGACTATAGAAAATTATATTTTTACCTTGAAGGGACTAACTGGCGAATTGCTGCATCTCTGCCTCATTCTATCCAATTAGGATCTAGCGGGTTTGTAAGCATTGAGATCGATTCAGATAGACCTTATATCCATTACGAGGAACACAAGCGCAAATATCCCCCGGGTCAATACAAGAAAAAATATAAGAAAAAAAATAAATGGCGTGGTTGATAACTGTGATTAATCTTAAATAAATTAAAAATTAATCTTAGAAATTGAGGAAGGACTATGCATCTATTGAGACAAAAAAGAAAGATTATCTCAGTGTTAGTGATTATGACTCTTACCACTTTCAGTATTATTTCAGCACCAGCCTATGCAGCAATGGTAGATACTGATGCAGTCTTCAAACAAAACCGACACGATCTTTCACGAGATCGTATCAATATGTTTATTGAACGTTCTGAAGTTCAAAAGCAATTAGAAGCATGGGGTGTAAACCCCGATGAAGCAAAGGCACGAGTAGATTGTCTCAGTGATCAGGAAATTGAGAGAATCTCAGCCCAGATCGATCAATTGCCCGCAGGAAGCGGTGCTTTAGGTACCATTGTCGGGGCAGCGCTGATAATATTTTTAGTATTGCTGTTAACAGACATTCTTGGTTTTACGGATGTCTTTACCTTTGTTAAAAGTAAATAAATAATATTCATTTCAGTATTGGCTTTTGACGGCCTCTTGGATTGTGGTGACGATTTGGAATGATAATCGCTTTAAGGGATATTTTGTCCGTTTAACGCCTAATGGATTAAGAAAATTTTTATGGAATAGGGGGATAGCAATGAAAATATTTGGAAGAGCAAGTTTGCCGGTATTGGTATTTTTTATAGTCGCTTGCGCCGCACCTCAAACAAAAACTCAAAAAGGGGCAACATATGGAGCCGCTGGCGGTGCTGCGGCAGGTGCGATTATCGGGCAGGTGATTGGTGGGCATACTGAAAGTACCCTGTGGGGAGCAGCGATTGGCGCTGCGGTCGGTGGTCTGGGAGGCGCTGGCATCGGTAAAATGATGGACAACCAAGAAAAAGAAATGAGAGACGCTTTGGCCGCTTCGGAAGCTGCCGCTGTACGCAGAGAAGGCAACCTACTTGCGGTAACCTTTAAAGGCGATGTTACTTTTGATACAGACTCCACAGTTGTCAATCCCGGCCTTTATGCTGAGGTAGACCGCGTAGCAGGTGTTCTTACTCGGTATCCCGAAACCCTGATAAGGGTTGAAGGACATACGGATAGTGTTGGTACAGATGAATACAATATGGACCTTTCGTTTCGACGCGCAAACTCTGTAAGAGACCTTCTGGTCCAGAGAGGCGTCAACATCAATCGTATTCAACCCGTTGGTTTTGGTGAAACAAAGCCGGTAGCAACAAACGACACGGAAGCGGGCCGCCAGCTAAACCGAAGGGTGGAAATAAAGGTAGCACCGCAAGTGCAATAACAATGCTAATGTAATGACTTATTGTAAACTAACTATAACGGTCAAAATCTGCGATCACTGCAATTAAAATTCTGACAAGATATCTTGTGTCTCACAGAGATATCTGAAAAAAGAGCAAAGTGGGGATATCTAATGGTGAGCACACGAATTTTGAACGTTTTAAAACCTGCAC
>JASFHC010000152.1:0-6187 GCA_050123435.1 Desulfobacterales bacterium | reverse complement strand
TTTTAGGACTCACTCTATCCGCCTCTCGCATCATTATGCCTGTATAAAAGCTCTGGATTAATGTCTCTTTTTAGATTGGGAAATTCTCTCAATCACAAAATGCATTTGACTTACAAATACAAAAGGCCGGGTATTGTTGTCCTGCCTTTTGTATTTGTTAATGGAGTTCATATAGCTCCAATCTTAGAATGTTTAAGACCACTATAAACTGAACCTGAAGATTATAATACAGGACATCCGTTCAAGATTCTTTCAGAGCGCTGACGATTCACTCTCCGATATGGTATTGCGTGTTAAGCCCGACCAAAATATCACTAAAAAGACTAAAGAATTCCGGACCAAAAGACCAGGTTTTTCAGGACAAAATAAATGGGTTGGAATTTGCCTTCAGCCCTATTTGGCAAATCGTTTTTGCAGGGTTTGTCGTGGTTCGATATTTAAATAGTTTTTATTTTTCGGGGACTGCGCCTGGCCGGAAAGTCGTTTAACGGAATCCCCAAAAAAATAGCTCATAATATCGTTGAGCCGGTTCCGAAGAATAGAATAAGAATAATGCCGTGCTGCCACCTCATAGTTATAATTTACCATTTGTTCTCTTCGTTTCGGTGAGTCCATAATTTCTTTAACGCATTGGACGGTCTTTCTCGAGAGAAACCCGTCCATGACCGCAAGATCAAAACCTTGAGGCTCAATATCCCGGATAAATGTAGAATAGCGATTGATCAACATGGGTTTTTTAAAGTAGATGGCCTCTAGAAACGCATTACCGAATCCTTCATACAGGCTGGGATATGTGATAAAATCAGCGAAGGGATAAACATCCCAGAGAGAATACCTGGCCCCACCATTACCATTGTTACACCAGGGATCGGCAATTCTAGTCGTTAATAGTCTAAGACTGATGTTATATTCGCAGGCATATTCTTTCAACCATTCCACATATTCGAATCCTTCATCACCGGCTTCGTGGGATACCACTAGTTTGTTCCGGGGATCTTTGAGTTCTTTGACCAATTCAATGGCGTGTTCAATGCCTTTACGTTGAATGATGCGGGTCGGCTGTAAAATCATCCGGTCATCCGGTTTTAAACCCATGGATTTCCGGAAAACACGGGCCGCTCCAATATCCATCACCGGAGGGTTTTCAAAGTCGAGGACATTGGGAATGATAATCGAAGAAATTCCCGTGCGAAGCGCCAGTTGTTCCTGGGCTTCGGAATTTATCACCACATGTTTGATATTGTCCAGCTTGGGAGGAAAGGACATTCTGAGGTAATCGTTAACGGCATTTACAGAAAAACGGACCCGTTCCCAGTAAAAATCATGATGGTGAGCAATGGTTGGAATCTGGGTCTCTGCAATGATCTCCGTCAATGCCAGTCCCAAAGGGACGTGCATGGGAATCGTGAGAACATTTTCGGCAATCAGAAGGTCTATGTTGAAATACTCGATGAATTCGTGGAGTTGGACTTTAAGCAGTGATCTTAAATCGTGGATGGCTTGGGTAACCGGCGGTTTGCGGCCTTTTTGGCCCATGACCTGCGCATTGATCCATTTATTTTGTTCGTTTTGGAAATGCGCTACGGGAACAAGATAACTTTTGTCACTATCCCGATCCAGTTCTCCTCCAAACCAGAAGCAGTTGTTTCCATTTTTTTCAAAAACATCCGCCCACTTACTCGATTCCAGAGTGACACCGTCTACTCCTGCAAAGCGGGTTGAAACAAATCCGATGTTTTTTATCATAATGCAAAGGCTTTAAAAAATGAGACGGATCGGTTTATTTCATGGAAAATATTTTATCAAGTATTGGAAAAAAATATAATATCTATTTTACCAATCAAGAAGTTGTGTTGCCTTTACCTCAATATATTTCTGAATGTCAACAAAAAAAACAATTTATGGCGCTATTGGAAAAAAACCTGACACAGTTGCTTAAAAAAATTATATTCTGTGGCGAAACCTCATCCACCGTTCCAGAAAATCTCCGACAACCATACATTCCAAGCCAAAGGGGAGATACCCGGCATAACCTAAGAGCGGCATTTCAAAGATTTGAAACCCATGAACAAACGGGACGCTGTATTCCCATCTGGCCAAACTGTAATAGTTCCACATCTCCCAGAATCCTCCACATAAAAGAGCGGCGGCCGCTGACGTGATGATCAGGCTCCAATCTCCGTCGGCTATGCCCGACAGAATCGTGCATTCACCGGTCAGGGTTTGGAGTGACACAATGACAATTAGAGGAGATATCCATAGGAGAGGAAAAAGATAATTCGGCCAGACGCCGATGCCGGCCAGGCTGGCACCGGACATCAGTAAGGCGGCTCCTGCCAACATTCTGGGATAGGGGAAACTCAAGGGACGGAAATGCCAACCTTCCTGCCGGGTCCGGGAAGCACCGGCCATCCATTCCCGAGTTCCCAAAACCGAGGGAAGTACGGTTGAAAAAGAGAGGGTTGCGTAGCAGAAATACTCCCAGGAACTATAATGAACCCCGGTATAGCTCCAGTTTTGGACGAACCGGTTCAGGTATTCAAAGAACCACCAAAATGCGGCGCTTAAGGGAAAAAGCATTAGAAAAAAACGGGTACGGTCTATCATCATGCAGTGCCCGGTTCGTTTATGGCACAGGGCATTTATCACCAGGATAAAAGAAAACCACAGAGGAGTAAATGTGTGGGGCTGATATGGGACGAACCAAGAAAAACGTGTCCATGCCAATATCCACGAGACGGTCCCGGTGACAATACCCAACCATCCCCACCAAGGAAAAGTATAAGTCGCTGAAGGTCTGATTTTAATCTGTCGGATCCGTACCATAGAATTAACGATAAGGGGAAGAACCACTGCAAGGATAAAAAGAGTGTAAGCGATAAAGGCAACCCATGAAAAGGGTGCATGGCAAACATACCGGCTTTCAGGGGGAAACTCCAGATACCGGGTCATCGGGTAACCTGCCAGAATCACACCCAGCATGGGCAATCCCAGCAGCATGCCTGCCAGGATAAAAAATTTCGAAAATAAGTTTTTCTCAGATCTCATATTGTCTCCGATTAAAACCTTTACCGGAAAGATTTTTATTGGTATTCTTTTTTTGTATCCATTTTATTCATTATAATCCATTATAACAGGATTTTCAGATGTTTTCTCGACTTTTTCACCTCTTTTAATCATGGAGACTTCTAAAATGGACCGAACCATCCGAATCGGAGCGCTGATATCCGGAACCGGGACAAACTTGCAGGCTATTATCGATTCCTGTGAATCGGGGAAAATAAACGGGCAAATCGTATTCGTGGGATCGGATAATCCCAATGCACCGGGTCTGGAAAAAGGGACCCGGCTTGGGATCCCAACGTTTGTGGTGAATTATGGATCCATCATTCAACATTACAAAAATACACCGGAAAATGTCGTACCCCCGGACGATTTTGACCTTAACGACCTGGTTTCAAAACAGACGCTTTTTACTGCCCATGCTGAGCCTGAAACAGTGAAATCCTTCATAATCACAAGGGTTGTTGCAGAGGCAAAACTTATTGATGAGATGAAGCATTACCCGTTCGATCTTCTGGTATTGGCAGGTTATATGAGGAATTTATCGCCTTATTTTATCGACAGGATAAATGCGGATTCAGATATTCCACGTATCATGAATATCCACCCGGCACTGCTTCCGGCGTTTCCCGGTGTGGATGGATATGGGGACACATTCCGATATGGATGCAAAATCGGCGGGTGTACGGTACATTTTGTAGATTACGGTGAAGATTCGGGGCCTATTATCGGCCAGAAAACTTATAAAATACTCGAAGATGACACCATAGATTCCATAAGATTAAAAGGCTTGAAGCTGGAATGGGCACTTTATCCGGAATGTGTAAAGCTGTTTGCCGAGGGGCGATTGAAAACTGTCCGCAGGTCCTATCGATTAAAGAACGGCAGGAAAATGCAGAGAACCGTGGTGAAGATTCTGCCGTCGCCGGAAGTCTAGTTTGTGCAATATTTATAAATGAAAACATTACAACACGTTTACCATCAGCGGAATAGCGACAAAGGTACCCAGAGAACTGCCCAGGTTGGTAAAGACAACCACCAAAAGGATCCGCGTTATTTTGTTTTTCCAGAATCCCCTTATGGTGAGTATGTCTTCCGGTAATTGTTCGAAATCCCTGACTTTGGGTTTTCGTGAAAATGCTTCAACAAGCCCCGCAACCCATCCCGCGGCAATCATGGGATTCAAGGAAGTTAACGGAGCGGCCAAAACCGATGAGAGAATTGTCAGGGGATGAGCCAAAGCAATGATGGCGCCAATACCTGCCAGAATACCGTTTGCCATAATCCACCACGTTATCATATCCGTTCCGGTATTGGTCCCTCCATGAAAAAAACCTAACACAAATAGCACGAGTATGGCAATTGGAATACTCCATTTTAAGATTCCTGATGTCTTTCCTTTGGGCGGGATTTGATCAAGAGCCTCAAAATCAATCTCTTGGTTCCAATATTTTTTTATACCGAGCACATGTCCTGCGCCCACAGCCGCAACAATTTTATTGCCGGGCGCCGTCCGGATTTTGTGGGTCAGGTATCGGTCTCTCTCATCGATCAGTATATCTTTCAATACCGGAAGTGATTTCCCCACATCGGCAAGAAGCGTTTCAAGCACATCCTCTTGCTTCATTTTTTCTATATCTTCCTCACTAATGTCGTCAATTTTTCCCATTGATAAAACCATTTGAAACAACAGTTTGATTTTATCCCACAATCCCATTACCCGCCACGTTTTGGTCAGGGTTATGCGGATATTCCTATCGACAAGATGTATTTCTGCGCCCGCGGCCTCTCCGGCTTCAATGGCCGTTATCATTTCTTCCCCGGGTTTAATGTCAAATTTTTCCGCAATTCTTTTTTGAAAAGATGCTAAGAGAAGATTTGAAAGAAGGAGGAACGATTGTTTCTCCTTAACAACTTTGGTGATATCTTTGTCCAGCCATTTGTCTTTCTGGCGGATAGACTGAAACCTGGCTTCGCACAGCTCAACACAGACCGTGTCAGGTTTTTCCGACTCTATTACATGGTTGACCATCCGGGCACTCTCTTTTGATACATGCGCGGTCCCCAAAAGTATGATCTCTTTATCTTCAAATAAAAGTCGATGTATGTTATGAGGGTTGTTTATCATTTGAATTCGGTATATGTATCTTGGCTGGTCAATGGCTTTCCAATGCTGCTAACATAACTATTACATTGACCATGTCAATACAATCTAAAACTTGCATTAATTATGAGGCAATCCATTTATGATACACCAAATTCAACCGAATACCGTAAGCCGTCTGATTATAGAAAAGCCGTATTATCTTGGGATAGGGGATGAGATCAGAATGTTTGAGGCCGCTTTTGATGCCAGGCTTCCGGTTATGCTAAAAGGGCCTACCGGGTGCGGCAAGACTAGATTTGTGGAATATATGTCGTATCATTTAAAGCGCCCATTGATTACCGTTGCCTGCCATGAAGACCTGTTTGCCTCCGACCTTTTGGGGCGTTACCTTTTAAAAAAGGATGAAACCGTATGGGTTGACGGTCCATTAACACAGGCCGTTCGTATGGGTGCCATCTGCTATCTGGACGAGATCGTTGAAGCTCGCAAGGACACAACAGTTGTAATACATCCGTTAACAGACATGCGGCGAACCCTTTCCATAGACAAGAAAGGAGAGATGATCCACGCCCATCCGGATTTTATGATGGTGATATCCTATAATCCAGGATATCAATCGGTATTGAAAGATATCAAACAGAGCACACGCCAGCGATTTATATCATTAGAGTTCGATTATCCCGAATTCGAAAAAGAAGCCGAAATCGTCTCCCATGAAGGGGATATCGATATGAAATCCGCCCTAAAATTGGTATCATTGGCAGGAAAAATAAGAAACATCAAAGAGCATGGTCTTACCGAAGGGGCCAGCACCCGGCTTTTAATTTATGCTGCTCAGTTGATTGGACGGGACATCCCGATTCACGACGCGTGCCGGTCCGCCATATGTCTTCCCTTAACTGATGATGCCAGGCTTCAGGAAACCTTGAACGATCTCATCGAAGATATCTTTTAGTTTTAAATCAGGATATAATAATCCCCGCCTATGGCTTTTGGGAAGCGTTTTGAACGGATTTT
>JASFHC010000151.1:0-6222 GCA_050123435.1 Desulfobacterales bacterium | reverse complement strand
AATCAGACATCAATTCGATATTTGTCATCATGGGAATGGATTTGAAGTTCCTTGAACTTCTGGCAACTTTGGGGAAAAAATACCAAAAAAAAAGAATCGCAGCCCCCCTGATCATGACTCCTGAATATATTACGAATTCTCTTGATGTTTTTCCCATTGAGTTCCTGAACATAAAACTTCTTCATAAAACCATATTTGGAGAAAATCTCTTTCAGGATCTGAAAATAAATCGAGCTGATCTCAGGCTGCAGTGCGAAAGAGAGCTGAAAGTCAGATTGATCGGTCTCAGGCAGGGATATATCTCTTGTTTGGGAAACAGTAAAATGCTCATGAATATGTTTATCGATTCTTTTTCGGGATATATTCCGCTTTTTAAGGGGATTATTTTTCTTTTAGGAAAGAAACCCCCGGTAACAAGCCGCGATGCAATTGATGTGCTTGAGGAAGTTACCAGCGTAAGCACACGCGTGTTTAACACGGTTTTAAAACAGAAAAAACAGAAGACAAAACTGATGATGGACCAACTTAATACCATATTCCAAGAATATTATACAGCGATTGAAAGATTGGGAGATATTACGGATGGCATCAAAGATTAGACGAGGAATTTTTCTTGCCACTCTGTTCACATGTTTTGTGATGCTACCCGTTTCCCATTCCGCCGGCATTCCGGAAAGACCTCTTAAATACGTTGTTGATCTGGCCGGCATTGTGGAGAACGCCACAGAGAGCAAGTTGAACGGATATCTTCAGGAGCTTGAGCAAAAGACAACGGCCCAACTGGTTGTCCTGACCATAAAAAGCCTCGAAGGTCAATCCATCGAAGACTTTTCCATAAAAATCGCCCATGACAAATGGAAACTCGGTCAAAAGGGAAAAGACAATGGCGTGCTGTTTCTTATCTCCGTAACAGATCGAAAATACAGGATCGAAGTCGGCTACGGGCTAGAAGGCGTGCTTCCGGACAGCATGGTCGGCAGTCTGGGCCGCAATTTTCTAGTGCCTTTGTTCAGGAAAGGTGAATACTCAAAGGGTATTTTTCTTACAGCCGTGGCAATGGCCAATGAAATTGCCGTGGATGCGGGAGTTAAAATACAAGGTATGCCGACTGTAAATCGCCGCGCTCAACCTACAATAAAGGATAAACCCGGTGGCCTCTTGCACACGATAATGACCATCGGATTTCTTATTATCATAGGGATTCTGTTTATTAAAAATCCGAAACTATTTCTAATGCTTCTCTTGTTTTCATCCATGGGCGGAAGAAGGGGGGCATGGGGAAGCGGCGGCGGATTCGGCGGCGGTGGATTCGGTAGTTTCGGCGGCGGCGGTGGTGGATTCGGCGGCGGTGGCGCGTCCGGTGGCTGGTAGTTAATCTTGTATCCGTAAACGGTTACTTAATCTCTTACTAGAAGTGGTCTCAAAACCTTCAATCAGGTTCAACGTCAAGGCGGGGCGGGGAATTCAAGCGCAGGAATATATGTAATATTTCGAGTATTGAATCCCTCGGTCCAACACAAAAATTGGGCCTGAGGGGAGATTTTGAAACTACTTCTAATAATTCATCGGAGGATTATTATGTCAAAACAATTTAAAATCATACTCGTCACGTTAGGAATCATCCTGGTTGTCGGTTTTATGTTATTGGGAAAAATAATATCCGGTTATAATACAGTTATTACCATGGATGAAAATGTTAAAGGGAAATGGGCCCAGGTGGAAAACCAGCTAAAGAGAAGATATGACCTTATCCCAAATCTTGTTGAAACCGTAAAAGGGTATGCAACGCATGAAAAAGAACTGTTCGAAAATATCGCACAGGCAAGGACCCTGTATTTTCAGGCAAAGGATGTAAAAGACAAGATTAATGCTTCAAATATGCTCGAGGGCACGCTCTCGAGACTCCTCCTGCTCCAGGAGAGATACCCGGTCTTGAAGGCCAATGAATCATTTCTAAAACTTCAGGACAGCCTTGAGGGTACGGAGAACAGAATTTCAGTGGAACGAAAACGATATAATGAGTCGGTTCAAATTCTGAATACCTATATTCGGACATTCATGGGAAGGTTTTATGCAATGTTTGCGGGTGTCTCAAGCGCAGAATACTATAAAGTGCCCGAGGCGGAGCAGACAGCCCCCACAGTAAAATTCTGAAACACATGCACATCAAGGATCCGCAGAAATCCTTGATGATTTATTACGATTCGATAAACATAAACCTTTAATTATGGAATAATTATATGAATGCAAATAGTTATATATCAAAGATGTATATAAACGGTCAGTGGGTCCATGCAATTGACGGCTCGACCTTTGACGTGTTAAACCCGTCAAACGGCGAGAAGATAGGGGAGGTCGCAAATGGAGATCGCAGCGATGCACAAGTGGCGATACAAGCCGCCCGGCATGCCTTCGACCCATGGTCGCGCCTAACCGCTTATCAGCGTTCAGAATACCTTTACAAGGCCTACCAGTTGATGATGGAGCACAGGGAGCACTTAGCGCGGGTCATGACTGAGGAGCAGGGTAAGCCGCTGAAATCCTCCCGGGGAGAAATTCAATACGGCGCAGATTTTTTGCTATGGTATGCGGAAGAGGCCAAACGGGTCTACGGCGAGACGATCCCGGCACCCCGTTCCGACCAGCGCTTTATAGTGATGCGCCAGCCGGTGGGAGTTGTGGCGGCCATTACGCCCTGGAACTATCCCATGTCCATGATAACTCGCAAAGTGGCCCCAGCTCTGGCTGCAGGCTGCACGGTTGTGTTGAAACCTGCAGAAGCCACACCTCTTTGCGCGGTAGAAATTTTCAAGATTTTTGAAAAGGCGGAAATTCCTCCCGGTGTGGTAAATCTTGTTACCGCTTGGGATCCCGTCCCCATCGGCGAAACCTTTATCACCAACCCTTTGGTTCGCAAGATTACCTTCACAGGATCCACGGAGGTCGGCAAGATCCTGGCTATAAAAGCAGCGGAACAGGTAAAACATGTTTCTTTGGAACTCGGGGGGCATGCTCCGTTTATTGTTTTTGAGGATGCTGATCCGGTATACGCCGCCAAGGGCGCGGTGCTGGTCAAATTTTTGAACACCGGACAAGCTTGTATCAGTCCCAACCGGATTTTCGTTCATCGCGGTATCGTGGATCCTTTTATAGAAGAATTTAAAAACCGGGTCTCCGGAATGCGTGCGGGCAGCGGTTTCGAGCAAGGTGTAAGCATCGGACCGCTGGTAAACTCTGCGGCCCTGGAAAAAGTGAACCGGCAAGTTACCGATGCTCTGGATAAAGGGGCGAAGCTGGTCTGTGGCGGTCATCGGATGATGGATAATAATCTAGACAAGGGTTGCTTCTATGCTCCGACGGTGCTGAAGGATGTAACGCCGGAAATGTTGATATATCGCCAAGAAACTTTCGGCCCGGTGGCTCCGATTATTGCTTTTGATACCCAGGAAGAGGTTTTAGAGATGGCCAATGACACCATCTACGGTCTGGCCGCCTATGTTTATACCGGTAACCTTTCACGTGCCATGCGCATGTTTGAAAACCTGCATTTTGGCATTATCGGCATTAACGACATTAATCCCACAGCGGCTGCGGCTCCTTTCGGAGGCATGAAGGAAAGCGGACTGGGGCGCGAAGGAGGACGCGAAGGTATTGGAGAATACCTTGAAACCAAGCTGGGCGGTTTTTCCGTGTGACAATCATGCCCGAAACTGATGCCGTTCGATGACTGGATGCTCGCCTGGCAAGGGGATGACGGGGATGTAATATAAAGGAGGAATGAGAATATGAATAAACAGGAAACACAATTAAAGACGCGACATAATTTTGGTGATTTTCTTTACTGGAACCTTATTGTTTCCGTACCTTTTATTACGGCATGTATCGCCATTGCCAAGGATTCTATTCTATGGTTAGTTTTTTATATAATAACCTGTATCTTACTTGTCATGGTCATCTACAAATTTTACTGTACCCATTGCCCTCATTACATTCAAAGCGACAAAAACACCAAATGCATGTTTTTTTGGGGAATTCCTAAATTTTTTAAGGAAAAATCCGGCCCCTTAAGTCTGCTTGAAAAAACCGTGGCCCTGGTTATACCTCTTGTTATCGTATTTCTTCCGCTTTATTATTTGCTGTTACAACCGGGTTTGCTGGTTATCTATTTTCTCTCTGTTATCGTTTTCTGCACAACTCTGAGAAGATATGAATGTAAGCGATGCGTCTATTCCCAATGTCCGGCAAACTGTGCGGAAAAATAGTCTGGATATGTCCGTAATTTGTGTTTTTTTCTGATGACCTAGTCATGACGCTGACAGGACTTTCGTGCAGAGCTGCTCAGCTAATACAATTTCTGCACGAAAGTCCCGAATTGCGGATTATTCCCACCGATTACGGCCTACTTTTTTCAAATCAATATAATGTACAGTTCCCCGTTCATTTACAAAAGAGGTCAGAATCCAACTGACCAAACTGATCGATAGCGATCCAAAAACCGCCGGCCAAAATCCGTAAACTTTAAAACCGGATATCACACCGGAGGCCATCATAAGCATAATTGCATTTATTACAAAGGTAAAAAGCCCGAGACTCAATACATTTATGGGAAGCGTTAAAATAAATAATATGGGCCGAAAAAAAGCATTCAGAATTCCTAAAATAGCTGCAGCGAAAAATGCGGACAAAAAATTACTTACATATATTCCATCGAGCAAATAAGACGTTATCATGATTGCAACGGTTAGAATTAACCACCTCAGAAAGATTCCCCTCATTATTTTTCTCCGTAAACTCGATACAAAAGCTTAAATATACACTAAAAATGCCAATAATTTGCATTTTTTGCTTCAACGTTTCATTACTCAAGGTTTTGGGTGTCCGTGCTTTAATAATCCACGCGTTCTTTTAGTTCCTTCCCACACTTAAAAAACGGCAGCTTTTTAGATTTAACCTGAGTGAGTTCTCCGGTTTTGGGATTCCTTCCGGCATACGCGTTATATTTCTTGACATAAAAAGAACACAATCCCCTGATTTCCACCCGATCACCTTTTGCAAGTGCTTCCGTTATGGTACCAAAGAACGTCTTAATCACAGCTTTTGCTTCGGATTTTGTAAGCCCCGTATCTTTTCTTAAGGTGTCTATGAGTTCCAGTTTGTTCATGGCAATCTCCTGCATTAATCATCAGTTAAATCAATATAATAAAGAATCGGTTGAAATTTGTCAATGAATTCTATATGGTTAGCTGAATTATTTGTCTATTAAGCGTCTGGGCATCTTAACAAGTTAAAATTTAAAGGATGTGGCCTTCTTAACGGACAGTGAAATTGTGATTGGAAACTGATGCTCTGAAAAAACCATGCCAACCGATTATCTAACTCAAATAGATCAATACAAAATCCGCCACGCATGTCCCGAGCCCCGCAGATGTGCTCTTTTGGTAATTGATATGCAACAATATTTCTTTTCTATTGCAACACCTATACTGGGAAACGTTCTATCTATTATCGAAGCGTGTCGATCAAAAGGTGTTAGGATAATTTTTACCAGACACGGACACAGGGACGTTTCAGAAGATGGTGGGATGCTTGTGGAATGGTGGGGAGATCAAATCGACCATGGATCAAAAGACTGGGAACTGATCGAAGCCCTAAAACCGTCCGATACCGACATAATCATTGATAAGACTCGATACAGCGTTTTTCATGGAACCGGTTGCCATGAGATCCTCAAATCACAACAGATTGACGAGATTATTATTGCCGGAGTAATGACAAATTGCTGTTGTGAAACAACGGCAAGAGATGCTTTTGTCAGGGACTACCGGGTTTTTTTTGTTTCGGATGCAACAGCAACGGTGAATGATGAATTGCATATAGCATCTTTAAAGAATTTGGCATTTGGCTTTGCATATATTGTATCCACGGAACAGTTGTGTGGTTATTTATCTAAAGGGGATTGGGTCCGCCGGTAAATGACCCAAAAAATCAATCATCACTGTTTTCGATTTCATCAATAATGGCAATAATTGCTTTGTATGAGTCTTTCATAACACCTGTCGGATAACCTTCAGCCGCGCTTCTCGCATATTCTTTTGCTATTTCAACAGCAGTTTTAAGAGCTTCAAATTTTTGTTGTTTGCTAGCCATAAATATTACCTCCTTTTCGAAAGTTTTAGGATTTAACAACAATCCAGAACAAATTAGAGATGGGGGGCGATCCAG
>JASFHC010000150.1:0-6239 GCA_050123435.1 Desulfobacterales bacterium | reverse complement strand
AGCGCTCTCTAAACCTTTAATTCCCCTTTTTAATAACCATTTAAAATCTTGCCACCAATCAGATTCGTCTGGTCGGTATTCTCTCATTGCATGCAGGTGGTTTTCCAGTTTTTTACAAATATTCTGTAATCCTGGTGTTACAGGAGTGTAGTATAGGATGATTATTGGATCCCCTTTTGTTTCATCGATTATTGTAAGCTCAATGACCATATTACGCGCCTTAAACACCTTGTTTAAGTCTCTCCCTAAACGAGTGATCCGCCATCCTTTCTGTAGTCTTTCGGAGATCTGTTTTTGTGAGCTTGAATATTCTCGTATACGCTGTTCAATTCCACAACGCAGTTCGAGTGCCGCATAAAATAATGATTGGCGAGATCCTTCAGCAAATCGTTCTCGCGCCCTTTCTAAATAATCATAGGAAGAAGTGTGATAGTCCATAACCTTCCATAAAAAATCATTCCTAAATATGGCCTCTATTGTCGCCTATTGTGGAGTCTAAAGATCTTGGCCGCTTCAAAGCAAGTATCTTTCAGGGCAAATCAAAATAGTCGGATCTCAAGCAATCATGTTTTTTTGGCCTCTTAAAAATGAATCCAACGCCTCAATCACTACGCTGTTTATTGTCGTATTATTATCAGATGCATAGGCCTCGACTCTCTCGGCGAGTATACAGGGGATGTGTAATTTGAACTCCTTGGTAATGTCAGAGCATTGATCTTTAAAATTTTCACTGTCCATCGATTGTCCTTTTTAGCTCCAGTTAAAGTAAATAGCCTGCACACAATCTTCTCAAAGGCCCCAAAATCAACGATCTTTCTTTGGTGAAGGGTTATGATGGTGCGAACTCAACTAAAGTATGATCTTCATCGATCAGTTCTTCATCAATGATCTTTGAAATTTTTTCCCAATCACCACCTGCTAATCCCGCACCAATTTTTGGATAGCCAATCTGTTTTCCAGAATAATTTGATTTTAACTTTTTAAAAACAGAACGAATGGCGTCATAATCTGCCTTCATACCAGGGCCTTTATAACCGTGCTGTGTATATGCGTTTATTACGATTATCTCATTCCCGTTTTTTTCGATCGTGGCATGACTGTAAGTACCAAGCTTGTCTTTACTGCCCCTCTCAGTTTCACAATCTGCTTCATATGCTTCTGGGAATTCGCTCTTTATCGCCTTGGCTATCCCTGCACCCATAGTGCAATAGCAATTACATCCATGAACGATAACGTCGAATTTTCCCTCCAATGCTAATTTTATCAAATCGCCTTTTATAATTTTCATTTTATTTCACCGTTCCTTGCATATTTCTTACCTCATATAAAACAAACTTTTTATGGCTTCTTTTAAGGCTTTCTATGGTTTGCCTTAATTTTTTTCTTCCATCCTTTCAGATATTTCTCCTCAAATACGGCCTCTGGCGGCCTCTGTGAAGGGGTTTGAAGGGCCTTAACGGTTTTGTCAAGTTCTGCTTTATTATGTTTTAGTAAATTATAATACTTATCCTTAATTTGAACTTGAGTTAGATCATCGGTATCAATTTGATTCCAATGTTCCTCCTGAGCCAGAGCATGATCTGCGAAACATACAATTGTAAAAAATAATAGGACCAAGATCATGTAATTTTTCATAGTTTTTCTCTGTTTATTTAGATAAAGTAAAAGTTTAAGGTCTCATAGATAAAAAATTAAGTTTATTGATTAATAAATATGTTTGTTGAGAGAATAAGGATTGATAGATGGAAATGCGATCTATTTTTGTCTGTATTAGCTTAATTCATAACCACTATCTATTTTCATTTCTGTGAAATTAGATTGTTTTTTTGCAAATCTTGCATCACCACTTGAATCACATCATCAATCATTTGTTTGGCTGGTAAAAACATCTAATCAAAATGGGATCGTGCTTTTTTTATCGCCTCGTTTAGGGATTGCCAGGCGTTATCAACGCCTTCTTTAATGTCTTTCCACGCATCTTCACTGGCCACGTCGATCTGATCCAGCTTCTGGCTCATTTTTTCGCGTTTTTTCTCAAGTGTTTTCAATTTTTCTTCGTATTTCTTCTTTACCTCGACTTTAGCATGTTGTGCTTTGGCTTCTATCTTATTGCGTTCTATGTTCCATTTGTAGTTTAGGTCATCAAGCTCGGCTTTTATTTTCTTTAAATAGGAATCTTTGGTTTCCATAACTTCCTCCATAAATTTGTTTAAAAATGAATTTATACCAATTCTGTGATGAATCAGCAAGCGTAAATGGTATTTATATGCAGTAATATAAAGTTTATAATGATGGGATGGTCAGGCATATTTTTAGAATTTTGCATATCTATTTCTGATGCGTTTGTAGTAATTATATAGACCAGTTTTGTTTGCAGCCGATCAAGATCTATGATAAAAAAATTATTAACATTTAAGTCTGCAGAGGCTCTAAATCACTGAAGATAACGTGATAAACGGAAGATCAATATCCGTCTTAGCATATGAGAATCATTTAACGAAATCCGAGAAATTTCGGAGAAATCTCATGCCTCAAAAAAAACCACACGGCGTCTATGAATTAAAACAATACAGGGAATATACACTTGTTTTTCGAAACCGAGTCCATGCAGGAGACATTCTGGCGCGTATGCTCCATCCTTATGTACAAGATACCCACGTGGTTCTGGGAATTCCTGCGGGTGGGGTGCCTGTCGGTGTCGTGGTTGCTGAAACCCTTCATGTTCCGTTCGATGTGGCGGTGGTCAGTAAAATTACACTACCTTGGAATACAGAAGCGGGCTATGGTGCGGTGGCTTTCGACGGAACCGTCCGGCTTAACAAGGCTTTGATGGCTCGCATCAGGCTTACCGATGCAGAAATACAAGAAGGTATTAAAAAAACAGCCGCTAAAGTCAACCGGCGAATGAAGAAACTTCGGGAAAAGCACCCGTTTCCGGCTCTATCCGGACAATCCACGATCATCGTGGATGACGGACTTGCTTCCGGATTCACTATGAATGTCGCTGTCGAAGCTCTGAAGAACGCAGGAGCGGAACATATCATTGTTGCTGTGCCTACTGCACATAAAGAATCGTTGGATGCCATTGTATCGGAAGTGGACGCCGTATTTTGCCCTAATATCCGTAGCGGCCAGCGATACGCGGTTGCTGATGCCTATGAGAGGTGGTCGGATGTGGATGAATCCGAGGTGCTGAAAATTCTCAAGAGGGTACGGGAGGCGTCCTCATGAAAGACACCCGTCTTATGATATCGACGATTATGGATTCTTATGCCATGCTTTCTGTCAAATTTGGGAACTCCTTAAAATCAAGCTGTGGATTTTGAGATTTTGAATAACCCCAGAATCCGATTTTTGGTCAACATTTGGTCAACAAATTGGAAAAAATACCCACCCATTTCCCTGTATATCCCAAAAAAGAAAAAGGGTAAGTTCTCAATAAATAAGGGGTAACGGGTCCTTATAACATAACATATTGTAAAAACTGTCAAAAAAAAGCAAAATTGTTGTCAATTATTGTCAAATCATCTTGGTATGCAATCCGCCGATATGGCCTAACGGGTTGATATTTAATAGATATCCCATTTTTATTAAATTAGAATGTTGAGCCTTGCACGATTTTTGCTTTAAGAATAACCAATTAGGTTACCCGGGTACACGATTTGAGATGGAAGTTACATCTGTTGGGATAGAATGACATTGAGGAGGAAAAACCAATGTATGAAACAGTTGAGGAGAAATCTGTACAAAAAACAGTTGAGGGAAAACGACCTAACAAAAGTTTATTCTGGCCTGTTTTGGTTCTGATTCCCACAATCCTGTTGGTTCTGATTTTGGGCGCAGCAATGGGAACAATTGTTGGCTTTAACAACAAGCTGAAAGGTTTTGAAAACCAGATCAATCTTTTGGAAGAATCAATAATGTTGAAAGTGGATCTCAATGAAAAAACTCTGGATAGTTTACAGAAACAGATTGCCAAAGAAAGCCCTCGTAAAAATGAGAGCTCAGCACGTGTGAAACGTTCCAATAAAACTGAGAAGAAGAACTATTATGCTAAATCCTCCAGACCTGTAAAGATTCTCAAGACTGTTGTGGATCAACAGTATAGGGCCAGATCCGACGATACAGGTATCAAATTCAGCCCCCCCTTATAATTTGACGATGAAAAATAAAACTAAACAACAACATTTATGTGAAGAAGCAGTTTTTTAAAGAATAATTTGTCATGAACAAAATATTGCATAACAATGGGAGTAGGCGTTCAGATAACTTAAAAGTTAATTTTAGAAAGTGAGGAAGGACTATGCATTCATTGAGACAAAAAAGAAAATCAGTCGCGGTGCTGGTAATTATAGCTCTTAGCACATTTAGCATTATTTCAGCACCAGCCCATGCAGCGATGGTAAATACAGCTGAAATCCTAAAGCAGAATCAAGATAATCTTGCGTGTGAGCGCATAAATATGTTCTTCGATCGTTCCGAAGTGCAGAAACATTTGGTAGCTTGGGGTGTAAACCCCGATGAAGCAAAGGCACGAGTAGATTGTCTCAGTGACCAAGAAATTGAGAGAATCTCAGCCCGGATCGATCAATTACCCTCAGGTGGCGGTGCCTTAGGTACAATCGTCGGGGCAGCATTGATAATATTTATAGTATTGCTGATGACAGACATTCTTGGTTTTACCGATGTCTTTCCATTTGTTAAAAGTAAATAAATAATATCTATCTCAGATTTCACTTGCGACGGTCTCCTGGATTAGGGTGATTATTTGGTAAATAATCGCTTTAAACCATAATCCACGAATTTTATAAGTTTTTTACGCGCTTTTTCTTACATTTTTATGCAATGACTGGGTAAAGATGGTGTTTTTGGAAAGTATAAATTCAGCAGGCCGCGAAAACTATAAAACTTGTAGGAGGCACCAGATGAAAAGAATGATTATTGTAGCATTGAGTTTTTTTTGCTTGCAACTGCTATTCCAGTGATTTCTAAAGATTAGAACCGCGATTTATTTAATATCTAATATTAGCCCAAAAAGAGAATTTTATGAAAAGGTTCAAGGTTAAACTCCATGGGAAGAATTTCTTCCTCAATCTTGACGGTGAACCCAGAAAGCTTGGGTTTTATGCTACGAGATTTGTAAAGGCACAGAATCCAGAAGAGGCCGAAAAAATTGCCGTTATCTTAACTCACCAAAATCCTAATTTGAGGAAAACCTTACTAAATGAGAATGATGATCGCCCGAAAATTAATTTGGAAGGAATAAAGGAAATCAGCTTTCTAAAATTCTTTACCAAAAAATCAACAACAGACTTTACGTTTTATCCCGAAGATGAAGATTAGATACCTGCTATGATTCCGTAAATATCAGAGCTTTAAAATCCGTGTGATATCGTTTTTTCAATAAGGGCAAATCCGTTTTGCGAGGGTTTGCCTTCTTCATTTTTGATGATATATGTAAAATAGTTAGAGTTGATTAAGGTTGATAGAATGGCATTCGATACCAGAGTTTGACAAGTCCGATTTTCGTGCTATAGTCTCAATGTATCCGCAACTTTTTGATTTTGGGCGAATTACAATATATGGGATTTTCCATTCTTCCAATCAATTTTGTAAACATATAGGATAAAAGTTTTACGAAAAGGAAATTTTAAATGATTCATACTATTATAAGCTTGAATCCAGCGATAGGCTTAGGTGTGGTTGTATGTTTTATGATCTTTATTAGTTTCACTCCCTATTTATTGGGAAGGTGGTTATTTGCTAAGCACATTGATAATAATATTAAAGATGTAGGTGTGCTTTTATATCGTGCGGTAGGCGTCCTTTTGGTGTTTATGCTGTCTTTGAATTTTGTCGATATGAGATCGGAATACGTTAAAGTTGACAAGTCTGTAGAATTGGCTGCCATAAACCTTGGTGGTGTTATTTCCGACCTTGATAAATTTGGAACTCACGAGTCAAAGCAATTAATCATTAAATTGGTTGAATACACAAATATTGTAATCCATGAAGAATGGTCTCTGCTGGCGCAAGGGCATTACAGCCAAAAGGCACAGAAATTATTTCGTGAAATCACTTATGGCATTTTCTCCTTGGAACCTAAGTCACCCTTACAAAAAGAGTTACATAAGTTTTTAATAAAGAAGATTGATGAAATGTCCGATTATCGACTGAAGAGAATATTTGCTGCCAATATTTCCACGAGCTGGTTTATTATGGTGCTTTTTATTATTTTT
>JASFHC010000149.1:0-6361 GCA_050123435.1 Desulfobacterales bacterium | reverse complement strand
GGAAATTATGCGAATGGGGCCGAGATACTTGGGGATATCATCAATCTTGATTTTAGCAGATGTAATCTTGCCTTCTGCGATATTGGCCGCTACCCCCCGGCAAACCGTTGCGATTTCACGCTCAAGATTTCTTAATCCCGCTTCTCGGGTATAGCCGGTAATGATCTGCTTTAACGCTCCTTTTGTAAAGGATATCTGGTTACTCTTTAGCCCATGCGCATCCCGCTGTCGCGGGATAAGATATCTGGATGCAATTTTAATCTTTTCTTCAAGGGTATATCCCAGGAGCTTGAGCACTTCCATCCGGTCCCTTAACGCCGGCGGTATGGTGTCAAGAATATTCGCGGTGGTGATGAACATAACTTTTGACAGATCGAAGGGCACATCCAGATAATGATCTGAAAAAGAAAAGTTTTGCTCAGGATCAAGAACCTCCAGTAGGGCCGATGACGGATCTCCGCGAAAATCACTTCCCACTTTGTCTATTTCGTCCAGCATAAATACCGGGTTGTTTGATCCGGATCTTCGGATTCCCTGAATAATACGGCCCGGAAGGGCGCCCACATAAGTGCGCCGATGCCCTCTGATTTCAGCCTCATCCCTGACGCCTCCCAAGGAAATACGGACAAATTTTCGTCCTAACGCCCGGGCGATAGAGTTGCCCAGCGATGTTTTGCCGGTTCCCGGAGGGCCTGCAAAACAAAGAATAGGACCTTTTGACTCGGGCTTGAGTTTTCGTACGGCAAGGTATTCGATGACCCGCTGTTTGGGCTTCTTAAGCCCGTAATGATCGTCATCCAAAACCTTTTTTGCCATCTTGATATCCAGGTTATCTTCCGTGCTTTCATGCCAGGGGAGGGTGGTCAGCCAGTCCAGATAGGTTGATGCCACGGTATATTCCGCAGAAGACGGGTGCATTCGGGAAAGGCGGTCCAGTTCCCGTTCCGCCTCTTTGCGGGCTTCTTCGGGAAGATTTTTTTCCTCGATTTTAGCTCTATAGTCTTCAAGTTCAACCGAGGCCTCATCTTTTTCGCCCAGCTCTTCCTTGATCTTTTTGAGTTGCTCCCTTAGATAGTATTCTCTTTGCCGTTTATCCAGATCCCCCTTGACCTGGGATTGGATCTTGTTTCCGAGCTCCAAAATTTCCAGTTGATAGTTAATCAGCCGGGTCACTTGTTTTAACCGTTTTTTGACATCAAAAATTTCCAGCACCGCCTGCTTTTCCTCGAGGCTGGAGTTGATGGTAGAAGCAACCATATCGGCCAATATGCCGGACTCCTGAATGGATTTTGCCATGGTAACGATTTCAGGGGGCAGTCCCGGAGAAAGATCGGCAATCCGGGTGAACTGGCTTATCATATTGGACATCATGGCGGTAATTTCCTTATCCTTCTTATCTACATCCTTAATATATTCCACCCGGGCCCGAGGGTAGGGCTTGCCTTTGATAAACTCTTTTATCCGGAACCGCTCCATGCCTTGGGTAAGCAATTGCAATTTATTGTCTTCGGTTTTTGCCATTTTAAGGATCAAAGCGCTTGTCCCTACTTTATGCAGATCCTTCTTGGTATACGTGCCTTCCTGAATCGGTTCTTTTGCCACAACTAGACCTATGATCCGATTCTGGGACATGGCTTCGTCCACCAGTTGAATCGATCGTTCCTGTATGACAAGAAGGGGTAAGACCATTTTGGGAAAAAGGACTGCATCAATCATAGGGAGAATGGGAAGAATTTCAGGTAATTTATCCGTTTTGATTTCAACGGATGACTGAGGCTGTGTCATGGCTACCTCCAATTTACACTTTTTTTGAAGGATAATAGGATCAACAAGAGAACGGCTATCCTTATGTAATGTCTATCTTGCGTATTTTATCGAGTGAAAGTTTGGCCAATCGGATCTGTAGAAAACCGTTTGAATATGACGCTGAAACTACTTCAGGGTCAATGGGTGCGGGAAGGTATAAGATGCGTTCAAACCTGCCGTACTGGATTTCAGCAAGTCTGTATTTTGCGTTTTCTCCGCGAGGAAATTCAGCACGGTTTCCATAAATCCTGACCGCCTTGTTACTGATTTCCAATTCCAGGTCTTCTTTATTGACGCCGGCGATTTCAGCCAAAATAAGGATCTGATCAGGAGTTTCATAAATGTCCATTTGAGGCTTCCATTTCCGTGCGGATAGCATGAACATGGGGCGTATCGGACGAAACATATCATCAATGGTCTTTTCGATCTCGGTATCGAGCTGATCAAAATCGCTAATGAATCGTATTTTGATATAGTCCATTTTGGGCTCCTATGTGTTAATACTGATATCTTTTTTTCAATCCCAAACCCATATTAATCAAATTATAATCCGGTAAAAATGGTAACAATGTCAAGAAAAAATAACGTTTATTGTAGTATTACAATATGGCTGCACGATTGATGCCTTGTCGTAGTGAGACGAAGGTACCGTTATCGGGGTATGTCCGGCCGATACAAGGCGTGCAGAATTTAGGTTAAAAAAAATCCAAGAGAGTGATATTGAACTACCGGGGAACAGATATTTACGGACAGCAGCTAATTTACGAATAAAACTGAAGTATTCTTTGCTGAGTGGAATACTTTCTGTGAAATGCTCCCAAGGATAAAATCCTTAATTCCTGACATGCCCCTTCTTCCCATGACAATGACGCTATAGCCGGACTCGGATTCTTTAACGATATCCCTGGCGACTCCGCTTTTTTTAAGCTCTGACTTTACAGTGATATTGTTTTCATCAAATCCTGCATCCATAAGTATTTCTCTGGCCTTTTCCACTGCCTGATTAACCAGTTCCTGTTTTTTCTCTTCCAGCAAACAGAAGGAACTCTGTTGAGATTTAAAATAAGGGGTTAGCTCAGGACTGTTCATTTCACACAAGGCCGCGGTGTCTTGAATGACATTAAATAACGTAATTTTGATATCCTTCGTAAATGAATTAGCTATAAATTCAACTGCTCGCATGGCGTTTTCAGAATCGTCAATCGCCACTAGTACTTTTTTATCCATGAGTCGAATCCTCCTTTAGGTAGTTTAGGCCCATACCTTTAATTTATGTTCTAATATTAAAAGACTTCTGTTTTCTACCTCAATAATGTAATCTAGATCAATAGGTTTTGTATTTTTTTAGATACAGATTACGGCCGGATTGGAATCTGTAATTGTAATAAATTTGTATCCTCACCTGCTGCGTCAGGAAAATGGAGGATATAGAGATGTCTGATAAAACGAGGGTCAGGGCAGTTTAACGTCTTGCCCAGGACTAAAAATGGCAGCCACCGGTACAGTGAGCTACTCTTGGTATCATAAAACGCTTCATAGATTTCACCTCCTTTTGCCATATCAGAGCAAAGCTTACAGTTATATGGGAGTGCTTTTTGTCTTTCGATAGAAAGACGGCGACAGGGAGTAATACGGATCAGCGCAGGTCGAGGATAGAATCACGTCCGTGGCTGGTTTTTGATCCCGTTTATGCGGGCAATCCAAACAACTCCAGTATTCCCAGTAATGTTTACTTGCATGGTCCAGACAGCTTCTGTAGTATTGACAAAAGACATTTCTATAGCCTTTGTTGTGAACCGGATTTCTATCTGTTTCCATGGGTCTCTCCTTTTCTTAATCTTGCAAATAATGGATCTCAGTCAGTAAGCTAATATTTTTAGTTGATTTTCTCGAAAAATAGTAACACATTGTGGTATTGTCAACTTTTTTTAAAAAAATAAAACGGTTATATTGAGCTACAATAGTGGATGATTTAATTTTACATTAATAATCTATTTTGTAACTGAAAATGATTATTCGCTCATGCGCTATTGAGGACAACCCGATATTTTTTGAGAAAATCCACCGGATTGTATGATAATTTTGCCTTGCGAAGACCTTGGTTATCAAGGTCCTGCTCACGATTTACAAATTCAAATTTATTTGCCGAATGTTCAAGGAACATCTGATTAATCGCCTGATAAACCCCTTTGTAGTCCTGGTTACCTTTTTCAAAATGAATCACAAGTGTATCTGTTGTGAAGTTTTCGGCTATAGTGTACGCCACCATTTTTTGATCAACTATGATTGCGGCGCCTTTGAGGACTTGTATGTTCTCCCATTTGCTTAAAATTCTTGAAATTGCACGATTTTCAGCGGCCAGTATCTCGGACGACTCACAGTCGCGCCAGACACACCAGTCTTCCTGCATTTCCATAGCTTTACGGATCATATCTGTCCCAAAAGGAACATATTCAAAGTCATATTTTTTCTTGAACTGATTCAAAAGATTCTTTTTTTTATGAAAACGCTTGCCTTTGAGTTCGATGAGGTCAGTCACAGAGTAGAGATAATCCCAGTCTCCTCTTGATTCCCTAATGGTAAGAATACGGCGAACTTTGTCTTTCCATAGCTGAAGTAAGCTTTCAGGGATGCGGCTGAACATGGTCTGGGTGGTAAAATGTTCATCAAAACACTTCCTCCAGTCAACACCCTGCCATAATCCCACCGGCGCCCAGTATAATTCTTCCGGAATGGTCTGCTTGATCCAAACTAGCTTATCCGACCATGCCCAGGTAATTCCGTATTCATCCGCCCACCCCCACAGGTTCACAAAACTGTAATCAGAAGTTTTTTGTGAACACATGGAAAAATATTCTGAATACGGTTTTTGTTTATCCAAGGTTATGGGTTCAAAAAATAAAGACATATGCCATCAAACCTCCGAATAGATATTTTTAAAAAATACACATTCATTAAATATAGCAAACTTTATGCCAATATATAGTTTTACGGTGAGTTAATCCCTCCTTTCAGATTTATGTTTATAATCGGCTGGCACAGAATTTGCTCATGTCTTGAGAAAAACAGGATAGAATCCAACTTTTTGCAACTTTTTTAAAATATATGGAAAATTCTAAGGTTTTGAAAAATTTGAGAAAAATAGTAAGGAGAGGATTATGGGAAAACACATCGTACTTGTCGGCGGCGGCCATGCCCACATGGTGATACTTGCGAATTTACATAAGTTTATTGAAAAAGGCCACCATATTACGGTGATTGGTCCCTCGCCATACCATTATTACTCGGGCATGGGACCGGGAATGCTCGGTAAAATATATACACCTGAAGATATCCGTTTTGCCACAAAGCATGTGGTGGAAAAACAGGAAGGCACTTTTGTTTTGGGAAAGGCTGTGCGTGTGGATCCCGAGGAGAAAACCCTATTCCTGGAGTCCGGTGTGAGTTTTTCCTATGATGTTCTTTCATTTAATGTCGGCAGTTATGTGCCCGCAACCATGGTGAAAGATGACGGCAAAGATATTTATTCTGTAAAGCCCATTGAAAATCTTATCCATGCCCGGGCGCGAATTCTGGAACTTGTTTCTCAGAAGAAAATAACGATCAGCATCATCGGCGGCGGTCCTTCCGCTGCTGAAATAGCGGGAAACATCTGGGGGCTGACCCGGAATTTTGAAAAAAACATGCCCGAAATCCGAATCTTTGCAGGAGAAATTTTCATGTCACGCTTTCCGGATAATGTCCGGAGAGCGGTTGCCGGATCGCTCACAAAACGCCATATTGAAATTTTGGAACCCGGCTATGTTAAGGAGATCAAAACCGGTCATATTACACTGGAATCGGGGAACAATTATAAAACGGACCTAATCTTTTTGGCGATTGGTATTAAGCCGTCGCCCATATTTAAGGAATCCGGTCTGCCAACAGGTCCGGATAGCGGTCTGTTGGTCAATCAATACCTGCAAAGTACAGAGTATCCGGAAATTTTTGGCGGTGGTGACTGTATTTATTTTAAAGATCGGCCGTTAGATAAAGTAGGGGTTTATGCGGTACGTGAAAGTCCGATACTTTATCACAATCTAATGGCATCACTGGAAGAAACAGACCTCACGCCTTTTGATCCGGGCGGAGATTATCTGCTTATTTTCAATATGGGAGACGGCACCGGGGTACTTCGAAAAAAATGGATTCTGTTCGGAGGCAGACGAGCCTTTAAAATCAAGGATTATATTGACCGGAAATTTATGAAAAAGTTTCAATCCATTGAATAACGAAACAGTAAGCAGGCGGTGTTAGGTTCACCCGCCTTCATTCCCGGATTTTTTCTTTTCCCTCTGTGCCAGGGATGTTTTCAGAAAAAAGTGTCTTTGTTAATTCATTTTCAGGCAGGATATTTTCTTCCAATACGATTTCTCTGATGTTCTTTCCTTTTTCACTGGCTTTGGCTGCTATTGAAGCTGCCTTGTCATACCCCACATGAGGAACCAGATATGTGGCCATGGCCAGACTTTTCTCAATATTTTCCGTGCACTTTTGCCTATTAGCCGTGATGCCG
>JASFHC010000148.1:0-6477 GCA_050123435.1 Desulfobacterales bacterium | reverse complement strand
GATACTGGAGGAGATATTCGGCAAGAAAAAGGTTTTCGGCGGTATTACGGCGCAAGGGTCCACCCTCCTATCGCCGGGGAAAATAAGACACGCCGGACAGGGAGAAACCATTATCGGGCCTGAAGGAGATCCCGACAGCCCATTAGAAAGAATTGTTTCTGCGTTTAACACGGCAGGTTTTCAAACCCGATCCATAATAAATGTGGTTGATCTTATATGGGGCAAACTGATTATTAATGTGGGTATTAATGTGCTCAGCGCGATTACACGGCTTAAAAACGGACGTCTGCCCGAGTTAAACGGAACTCGCTGGCTCATGGAAAATGCGGTTAAAGAGGCGGTTGCCGTGGCTCATGCTAAAAATATACGGCTTCCATATCCCGACCCCTTAGCCCGGGTCATGGAGGTCTGCAGGGATACGGCGGAAAACATCGCTTCCATGCTTCAGGATGTTTTAAAAGAGAGAATTACCGAGATTGACTTCATAAACGGCGCTGTCGTTCGGGAAGGGATTTCACTGGGAATCCCGACTCCCGTAAATCATACTCTGACCTGTCTGGTAAAGACAATCCAGGAAACCTACGATGAAAGAATATAACCCAAACAGCTCCCAAATTTGACCCGTTCATTGGTTTCGCCCCGATAACTTAAAAAGAATCACAGTTAAAGCTTCATATAGTTAGCCGCCAGCTACATTTCTTATGACTAAAAAATGCTGTGCACGATACCACCAGCCAATGAGGCATCCAGAAAAAATGATCTGATTAGCTGCGGGTTTCAACCCGTTTTGGTTATCTTTCCTTTTGGTTTAACAACTTGATCTTTTGTAGATTTCTGGTATGGTGTTTCTAAACTTCAATATTAATATGCCACGGAACCATGGATAAAATCTATTCGATGGATTTCATAGTATGTTTTTATACAAGGATAAAATCGAGATGGGAAGGTTGAAGATACTTGCGTACGGGAGATCTTCACAGGCTAGGGCCCGGTCTCGAGGCAAGTTGTTTGAAGCCATGATGATCCAGGTTCTGCATCACTATGGGTACAGTATCGACCGCATCCTGCAGGCAGATGCCGCTGAAAATGAAATTGATATTGCGGGAACACATATCTCAACCGGATCCCCCTTTTTTGCTGACTGTAAGTTTTATGAAACAGCCGTATCTGCTTCCAAGCTTCAGGCATTTTACGGCAAGTATATGACGCGATGGCACAAAGACAAACGGTGCCACGGGCTCCTCATCGCCCTTCCCGGTATTGACCGGTCTGCCAGGGAATTTTATCTAGAGCATATAGAGGGAAATCCTCAAGTCACCGCACTTCTATATGAGGAAGACCAAGTTATCAAAGCAATTTCGAGAAATCCGGGAAGTGTGGATCCAGATATTGCCGCAAAACGTATTCCCCGAATTACGGGAAAACCGGGCAAGTTTTTTCTGCTGTACACCGAAAAAGGAGTGTTCTGGGTTCACCCGATCACTTCTCAAGGCAAAAAAATTCCCGACCGAATCGCTATTTTTAACGAAAAGGGCATCCCTATATTTGATCGACCTACACTCAGTTATTTGACAAAACTATATCCGGCGCTTGACGATTTTGAAAACATTACTGTGGGAGGAGCTGCGGTTCTCCAGCCGAGTCTGTTTCAAGATGCAGATGAAATTGTGGAGATCCGGGGAGGTGACGGATGCTTCGATTATCAATATCCGGCAGCGCCGGAGCATTTCGTGGGCAGAAAAGCGTTGCTTAATGAACTCGATGCCTTTGCCAAAGAACTCATAAATAAAAACATGCCCCATCGCGGCATTGTATTTGAAGCCCCATCAGGATTAGGAAAAAGTTCGGCGGTCCTAGCAAGTGTTAACCATCTGCAAAAAATGGGACATTTTGCGGTTGCCATAGATTCACGCACAGCATCCTCTTCAAGGTTTCTCCCTGGTATAATAGACCATATTCTCAAAAAATTCAAGAGCTTCAACGGAATATCAAGGGAAACGGATTTTCAAAAATCCGCAACAGGGTTTGACGGTGCGGTAAAAGCAATTTTTGACATCGGGAACCTTTTCCGATCCCACAGCAAACTGCTGTTTATTTTTTTGGATCAGTTCGAAAACGTTTTTCTTCTGCCTGATGTGCTGAAACCCATTAACGATCTGTTTCTGAAAATATGCGAAAAACAGACCCACATAGTTCTTTGTTTCTCTTGGAATAAGGATCTTCTTTTATCGACCCATGCCTTTTCTAATAATCTGATCGAAACCGTCAGGAAAAACAGCAAAAACATGATCCTGAGTACTTTTTCCAGAGCCGAAATTGGTTTGTTTTTAAAAAAGCTCGGTAAGGACTTGAATGAAGGCTTAACAGAAGATCTTCAAACTTTCCTCGTTGAATTTTCACAAGGATATCCCTGGCTGCTGAAATTGCTTTGCTTTCATGTTAAAGTTGCTCGGGAATCCGGATTCCCACAGTCGAATATTGCCGAAAATCTTCTGTGCATTGAGGAACTTTTCCAGCATGACTTACAGAAGCTGTCAAACAAAGAGGTCAGCACATTACTTGAGATTGCCGGATCTGCACCAATTCGTCTTCTAGAATCGAGACCCATAGTTGATCCTCAAATTGTACAAAATTTAATCCAGCAAAAAGTGATCGTAGCCATCGGCAGCACCGTGGACGTCTACGGAGACATTTTTCGTGATTACCTGAACGCGGATGTATTGCCCCATTGGGATAACTATATCCTCGGTTCCGGCTCCGAAAATGTTATAAAAGCGGTAAAGATTCTTCATGCAGCCGGTGGTACATTAGATGTTTCCGATTTTAATAAACAGACCGGTATGCCAAAAAATCTTTTTTACAGGGTCGTGAAAGATATGGATTTTCTTGGGCTTGTCAAAATCATAAAAGGCAACGCTTCCTTGCAGATCAAACTTCCCTCACTGCCCCGTAACGGTGAGACTGTATTGCGTAGTTATTTGAAAGACAGACTCAAAGCCAACCGCCTGGTCAGGCGGATTTTGAAAACTCTAAAAGAGAAGAATGCTCTATACATAGATAATATTGCCAAACTGCTTGAGATTTGGTGCGCTTATATTTTCGCAACAAAACAGGGTTGGATAAAGTATGCCCGTATCCTGGCGCAATGGATGGATACCGCCGATCTGGCTCTTATGGACAAAAAAAATCGAAGACTCATTCGTTTTGATCCTGCAATAGAAATCCGCGAGCGTCATCTTTTTCTGCCTAAACGACGGGGATCTAAAATTCCGCTGATTCAGTATTCCCCTGTTGAAGATATCGCCATCAGGCTGGTTCGGGCGCTTCATGGGGACGGGAGAGTGAACTGGACAGGCCTGAGGAAAAGCACGATCTTTAGAGCCCTTGCAACATTGGAAGATTTGGGCTTCATTGTTCGAAAGACGCCATTGATAAAAGTGCTGCCAAAAGCAGAGGAGTTCGTATCAAATCCGAATAGACGCGCTCTTTTGTTTGCACAAGGTGCATTGAAATTGGCCTCATTTTCAAGATTTATAAAAATACTTGAATCCCATCAAGTTAAGGGCAATACCCTGTTAAAGCTTGGTCTCGAACTTAGTGAGTATCTCGACACAAACTGGAAGAACAGCACTGCCGAAAACATGGCCAAGATCATGCTGGATTGGGCCCGTCACGCAAAACTCGCACCCGGTGTTTTTGCTGAAATTCGAAAAGGGCCGATAACCGGCTGGAAAAAAAAGGAAGATCGTCAGATGAGTCTTTTTTAAAACAGTTATGATACCATCATTTATAAATGGGGGGATAAAGAAAGTTTGATCCTTTTCGACGGGACATATCGCTTGCAACGGCAGGAAGATACTTCACAGGAAACCGTTAGTAAATGTGCCTGCTCCTGGTGGTTGAGAATCCTCGATTTTTCAATAGATCGGCCGGAAGTCCGGTACCTAAGACCCTATGTCATTATTGCCACACAAACCGGCGAAGGCATTTTCAGAACAACCTGTGCCGAAAGTCTGGGCAATAGGATATACCGGGACTTTAATCTAAAAATCGATGAGACGTTATGGATAGAGAACTATCCGGATGAGCAGGCTCTGTATGTTGCAAATTTTAAGCCCAAATCTTATTTTGGAACTGAGATATTTTATCATATAGACTGGAGGCCCATTATGCCCAACGAGTTCGAAGCCATTAAGACATTTATGCCGGAAGTCGAAAATATCGAACGTCCATAAAACAGCCACCAAGTGTAAGGGCTTCGGAAAATAGAAGTTTTTCCTTGATTCCAGGAACCAGACAGTGGATACTAAATATCCATATTGGACGATCCCAATCCGTCTTGTGGGTAATAAGTATCCACTTTCTTTTTAAATCTTGGATTTTGGATCATGGAATTAAAGGAAGATCAAACGGCAGGGGCATTTGAATCCAAATACGGTTCCTTTACGGAACACGGCTCGTCAGAAACTTCTCACGAGATGGTGGCATAAGATTTGCTTTGTCTGAAATAGTTATGGCAAACAAAATTAAAAATAATCGATCCTGGGCAGGAGTTCCGCCCTGGATATTTATGGGTGCGGTGGTGGTTTTGTTTCCGATTTTTTCTTTTATGACCCTTCAGAATATCACCCGACAAAAAGAAAATAGCTTTCGCCTTTTATTGGAAAAAGGCGCTGCCTTGATACGATCGTTTGAGGCCGGTACCCGGACGGGAATAGGATTTAGCTGGAGCGGAGTTCAGCTTCAAAAACTCCTTACTGAGACAGCTCAGCAACATGATATTGTTTATCTGCTGGTCACCGATACCAACGGTATTATCCTTGCTCATAATAACCCTGCATATATCGGTAAAACTCATGGCAACGGATTGAATCTTAAAAGAATCTTACACAAAGAAACAATAAAGTGGCGTATTGTATCAAATCCTGAGGGTAAGAAAATATTTGAAGTATTCAGTAAGTTTTTACCTGTAGAAAGAGGTTTGAACATGGGGACTGGTCACTTGATGATGCAACTGTGGTTTCAGAGAGGGATCAATGAAAGATTAGAGGTTTCTGCATTCAATCCGATCATCTTTGTGGGCTTGGACATGGCTTCCATTGAAGAGGTTATACAGTCGGATACCAGACATACCGTAGTTATGGGTCTCATCCTTCTCTTAATCGGTTTTGCCGGAATAGCACTGCTTTTTTTGGCCCAAAGTTATCGTGCTGCACGGATGTCCCTTTCCAGAATAAAGGCCTTTTCCGATAAACTGGTTGAGAATATGCCTATTGGCCTTGTTGCCATAGACAACAATCAGAAAATCACCTCTTTAAATCATGTGGCCGGGGCTATTCTGAGCCGTTCAGCTTCAGAGGTGATTGGCAAAAATGCAGCTCAGGCAGTACCGGAGGAATTGTTGAATTTGCTGGAAAATCTCGATACAGAAAAAGGTGTTGTGGAAAAAGAAATCGACTGTACTGTCCGGGAAGGTAAGGTGATTCCCCTTGAAGTCAGTGCCACATTGCTTAATGATGAAAATCGTGTATTTCTCGGATATGTTTTGCTTTTCAAAGATCTCAGCGAGGTTCGTTCTTTAAGAAAAGAGATTGCAAGGAGCCAGCGCCTGGCATCCGTGGGAAGGCTTGCCGCCGGTGTTTCTCATGAAATACGCAATCCTTTAAGTTCAATCAAAGGCTTCGCTACATATTTCAAAGAAAGATATCATGATATTCCGGAAAATCAACAGATTTCAAACCTCATGATTCAGGAAGTTGATAGATTAAACAGGGTTGTTGGCCAGCTTCATGAATTTGCGAGACCCATTACAGTCTCGAAGAAACCGATGAACATCAGAACCTTATTAGAGAACTCTCTCAAGATGATAGAAAGGCAGACTTCTGAGGCAAACATTAAGATTCAAACCCGCCTTGATACTGATATAGGTGAAGTTCTCGTCGATCCGGATAGGATCAACCAGGTTTTTCTGAACCTTTATCTTAATGCTATCGAATCCATGATAAACGGCGGGAGTCTTGATGTGTGGCTTTTAAAGAATGAAAAAAAAGATGGGATAGAAATTCGGGTCCGAGATACCGGCACAGGGATCAGCCAAGAGGATCTGACACATATATTTGATCCCTATTTTACAACCAAATCATCAGGAACAGGCCTGGGTCTTGCAATTGTCCACAATATCATTGAGGCCCACGAGGGAGAAATAAAGGTGGATAGCATGTTGGGCCAAGGAACCACCATCATCATATTATTACCTTATACTTAACCTGTGTAAGGAGGAACCGAAAAATATAGGTTTTACTATTACCAAGAAGATCTCGAAGGAAAAGAAGAGTAAAATATATAACCTTTGTGCTCTTCATGTACTTCGTGATGTGATCAAACTTTTTTTGCCATAAAATGAAAAAATTTACAAATAATCCATAGAAAACCCATGAAAAAAAAACCGTCTGTATTGATCGTTGATGACGACAGCAC
>JASFHC010000147.1:0-6541 GCA_050123435.1 Desulfobacterales bacterium | reverse complement strand
AAAGCATTTCTTCACTTTTTATTAATACATACAACATATTGGGCTAATTTAATAGTTGACATACAACTGTCTTCTTGCCATATTTGTCCCAAAATCAGAAAGGGAATACTGCTTCCAATGAAAAAATTTCTTATGAAAAGGGTTCTAAAAATTACCAAAAGACGGATTGATGGCAGAACGGGCTATGATTTCATTAAATGCCAAAGAAATATTCCGGTCGACTTTGAAAAAGATGTCATTAATATTATTCGTTCAGTTAGGCCTTACACGATGACAACACCAGATAGGTTATATGCACTTATTAATGCCGTAAAGTATATTGTTAAGAACAACATTCCGGGTGACATAGTAGAATGCGGGGTATAGAAAGGTGGATCGATGATGGTGGTTGCCAAAACCCTATTAGACCTTGGTCGTTTAGACAGACAACTCTACCTCTTCGATACCTTTTTTAATTCACTATACGCCCATGAAATCATTCCAGATTTTCTTGACGTTTTCCCGTAAGCCACGATATTTACTTACAGGGACTTTGGCGGGCTTTTCTTCAAGGCTGAGCTGATGAACCGACGATCGATAGGTCAGGTATGCTTCTTTGAGAAAGCGGGCGGTATTCGCTTCAATGATACCAGTTTGGTTTAAAGTCTCGAGAAGGCGAACCGTGTCGGTCCACCGGGTCAGCTCATTATATTCACTGGCGTTTAAAAGCACCAGGTACTGAACCAAAAATTCAATGTCAACAATTCCGCCCGTATCCTGTTTAAGATCGAAAAGCTCCGGTTCATGGCTTGAGAGTTCTCTGCGTACCCGGTCGCGCATATCCACGACTTCTTCTTGAAGCTTGTTCATGACTCTGGGTCGGATAATCACCAGGTTGCGTATTTGCTCAAAGCGTTTTGCCATCCGAATGTCACCGCTGATAGGTCTTGCCTTGATAATGGCCTGATGTTCCCATGTCCAGGCTTTATTCATTTGATACTCTTTAAACCCCTGGATGTGGCTGACCAGAATGCCGGAACTGCCGCTGGGCCGCAAGCGCATATCCGGCTGGTACAGCACACCGGCAGACGTATTCGCAGTTAAGATATGGACGACTCTTTGTCCCAGCCGGGCAAAAAACTGGGCATTATCTATAGGATACTTGCCGCCACGGGTCTGTCCCTGGGTTCCGGCATGAAGAAAAACAAGGTCAAGATCGGAACCATACCCGAGTTCCAGCCCACCCAGCTTCCCATAGGCAATGACCGCAAATCCCCTTTCAATTCTTTCATCGTCCAGTTGACATTCGGGAGTCCCGTGTCTTTGAGCGAGATGTTCCCATGACAGGTCAACCACTTCATTTAAAACCGTCTCTGCAATTTCTGTAAGATGATCACTGGTCCTCATTAACGGGACAGCACCTGTGACATCCGCTGCGGCCACACGTAATATATTCGCCTGTTTAAAGATACATAGTTCTTGAATCTTAAGCTCTAGATCAACAGAGGGTGTCAAATCGATTTTTTTGCGTATCTCTTCTTCAAGATCCGGTTTTTCCGGGGGAAGATAAAGGGTGCGGGGATCTAAAAGTTCATCCAAAAGTACGGGATGGCGCGCAAGAAATGAGACCACCCATGGGCTGGCAGCGGCCAGCTTAATCAGGTGCACAATAGCGATTCGATTTTCCAACAAAAGTGCCAGGTAGTTGGTTCGTCGTTCGATAGTCTTGATTAGATCTATAATTCGACTCAGAACCAATAGGGGTTGTTTAGACCGGCCCATGACTTTCAGCATAATCGGCATGAGATTGTCCAGACGATTCCGACCGTGGCTGCTCAGTAACCGGGTTTCCGGATCGTTTCGAAGATCATCTAAAAGGCGCATCGCATGATCCGGACTTTCAAAACCCGCTTCAGCAAGCACCTTTCGGCCCTGTTCATCTTCTATTATATCCTGCCATACCGCTTGCAATCCGCTTTCAATTTTTTCGCTCTGGGCACCAAGAGGCTTTAAATCTCCGACCCCTAGCAATTGATTAAAATGATCGTGTACAATTCTCCTGTGCTGTTCAAGACAACGGATAAACGATTTAGGATCGGAAAATCCCATGGATGCGGCCAGACGAATTCTTGTAACCGGATCTTCGGGGATCTCATGGGTCTGCTGATCTGAAAATTCCTGAAGGCGATGTTCCGTGTTGCGCAAAAATTCATAGGCACGGGTAAGCCCGTCGCAGGTTTGCGAAGAAATATAGTTTTCACGGGCAAGTATTTTCAATACCTTCCGAAGACTCTGTTCTTGAAGCGCGGGGGCAACGCCTCCCCGTATTAGCTGAAATATTTGGCCGAAGAATTCAATCTCACGGATTCCTCCGAGACCAAGCTTGATGTTGTTTGCCATGTGTTTGCGTTTTACTTCAAGAGAGATCTTTTGCTTCATATTTCTTAAAGACTCAAAGGCGCCAAAGTCCAGGTATCTGCGATATATAAAGGGGTTAAGTCTTCCCAGAAGTTGGTCGCCGGCTCTTTTGTCACCTGCAACCACCCTGGCTTTGATCCATGCGTATCGTTCCCATTCCCGCCCCTGTTCCTGATAATATGCCTCCATGGCATCGAAACTCATCACCAAAGGACCGCTTTCGCCAAAGGGTCGAAGATTCATGTCCACCCGGAACACCATGCCTTCTGACGTACGGGAACCGATTGTTTTTATCAAACTCCGGCAAAGGCGCATAAAAAATTCTTCATTACTGATGGGTTCTGATACGCCATGGGTTTTGCCCGGTTCAGGATAAGCAAAAATAAGATCCACGTCAGAGGAAAAGTTTAACTCCCCGCCGCCGAGCTTCCCCATGCCCAAAACAACAAGGTGCTGCGGTGAACCGTTATATCCTGTTGGAATGCCATATTTCTGACGAGCCCATTCATAAAGAAGCAAAAGAGACTGATGGATACAGGCATCGGCCAGGGCAGAAAGATCTGCCATGGTTTGGGAAAGGTCTGCCCAGCCGGCAAGGTCACGCCAGGCAATCCGAATCATTTCACGCAATCGAAACTTGCGAAGAATAGAGGATAACTCGTCCTCTTGTTGCAATTCATACAGCCCCGACAAAGACTTTTTAAGCTTATGATTGAAATCATCAGGCGAGAATTGCCCATGAAGATCACCGCTTTGAACCAAGTCGGCCAGCATGGCCGGGTTATGGGTGCAGTTTCTGGCAACAAAATTGCTAAAGACAAAGACCCGTTTTAGAACTTCTATAAACTCTAAATCATCCCACAAAGAAATATTGGCGTCCTTTGCAGCACTGCAAAATGCATCCCATTTGCTTTGGGAATCTTCGATGATCTCTTGTGGAAGGTCGATTATCGGTTTCATTTGTGTTAATATTTCACTCATATTGCTACAAATCAATATATGTATCGTAACACCCAACCCGGACAAGTCCGAAAAAAATGCCAGCAATACACAAAGACACAAAAGATAAATTTTTTAATATTTCTTTATGCCTTATTGTACAAAGAGAGATCGAAAAGGTCGTCAATGCCATACTTTCAATACGATAATAAAAACCGTTTCATATCTCAATCTTTTTTCTTTTAAAAGATCAGTGCAAGGTAAACGCATTTGATTCCCGTATAGCGGAGTGGCGGCGTGTTTCTCTTGTAAACCGACTGTTTGTTTGAAGGGCGTTAGCCCTGCTGATCCGTGCAGTTGTGCTTGAGGAAAAAACCAATATGATGTAATATTTGGATATGATCAACATCACGCCCACAATTGTAATTGGTGAAAATGAAATCAAACTGGATTTTATACGATCATCAGGCCCAGGCGGACAGAATGTAAATAAAGTTGCTACATCGGTTCAGCTTCGCTTTGATGTGAAAAACTCTCCTTCTCTTTCTGATGATGTTCGCTACCGTTTGATTCGTCTTGCAGGCAGAAAAGTCACAGAAAACGGAATTCTCATTATCCAGGCCAGCCGATTTCGAAAACAAGAACGTAACCGACAGGATGCAATGGATCGCTTGAAAAAATTAATCCGGAAAGCATCTGAAAAACCGAACATTCGCATTAAGACACAACCCAAAAAATCCGTAAAAGAGCGCATGCTGTCGGCAAAACGGCATCGAAGCAAAATAAAACAAATGAGACGAGGGGTTTCAATTTCCGAGGATTAACTTCGGAAGTTTAAAACATTTTTGTTGTTTTTTGGATCAATTTATGACATAAACGTAATTTACTATGCGTGAACGCCCCTTCAATTAGGCATAATTTGGTTAGATATTAATTAGTTATGATTGTTGATGCTTTTGGCATTTATATTGCATATAGGTATTGATATTGCGGTATTAAAATCTGTTTAATTGTTTAATTTTATCTTGACAAATAAATATGAGAATATACTTTTTTGTATAAACTTTATACAAGGTTGTATAAAGTAATCCACACGAGACAAAGACGTCTTTATCTGGTATAACTGGATTCAGACGTTTTTTTTTTGATCATTATACTACATAAGATGTTGACACTGCCTATGGCTAAAAAATTTATACCCAAAATAACTGTATTTTACTGCATTAATGCGTTTTCTGAAACCAGTTGGCCCTCCGTCGGCGAGACCAATGTTGAAATTAAATTTATAAAGCTCCCCTGCTCCAGTATGGTTAAGGATGTTTTTCTGTTGCGGGCATATGAAGCCGGCGCAGATGGCGTGGTCTTGCTGGTCTGCCCCGAAGGGCAGTGCCATTATGTTGAGGGCAACATAAGGGCAAAAAAACGGGTTGCCTGGGTCAAAAATTTGCTGGATGACATCGGCATAGACGGTCGGCGGTTGTCTATAAGCAATATTTCTGCCGGAGATGACGCTACAGTAACTCAAATAATAAATGATGTACTGAAAAATCTGGCTGAGTTAGGTCCTAACCCGGCCGCATAAATGGAGTTAATCTATGATCGTTGCAGAGCAGAAACCATTATCGGAAATCAAGGAAATCATCGCGTCTTATAAGAAAATCCTTATCCTGGGCTGCGGCACCTGCGTGAAAACCTGTTTTGCCGGAGGAGAGGACGAAGTTGGTGTGCTTGCATCCGCTCTGAGACTGGCCTGTAAAAAAGACGGTAAAAAAATTGAAATCGAAGAACTTACCATAGAACGCCAGTGTGAAGACGAATTTATCCGGGAAAGTGCACCGGCGGTCTCTCGTAACCAGGGAGTGTTATCTCTAGCTTGCGGCGCCGGCGTTCAGGCGCTTGCCAGAAGGTTTGCCAAAACCTCCGTGCTGCCCGGTGTCAATACGACCTTCATCGGCGTTTTGGAAACGCAGGGCGTCTTTACCGAGGAGTGTTCGGGTTGCGGGAATTGCAGACTGGACATATTTGGAGGAATCTGCCCGGTAACTCGCTGCGCCAAAAAACTTTTGAACGGCCCCTGCGGCGGATCGCAAAACGGAAAGTGCGAAATCAATCCTGAAACCGATTGCGCCTGGCAACTTATCATTGATCGGCTCAAGGCATTGGGACAAATGGATAACTTACGGAAATATATTCCCCCGAAAAATTGGTGCACCAGCCTTTCCGGAGGCCCAAGAAAACTGGTAAGAGAGGATCATATCATATGAGTATGAACGCACAAAGCAGATTGCAGGAAATTTTATCAAAAGGAGAGTTCGCCGTTACCGCCGAATGCGGTCCGCCCAGGGGGGCGACTCCCGAGGTTGTCCGTAAAAAAGGCGAATTATTAAAACGGTACGTCGATGCGATAAACGTCACCGACAATCAAACCGCTATTGTGAGAATGTCGAGCATAGCGGCGTGTTCTCATCTGTTGCAGATGGGTCTGGAACCTGTCATGCAAATGGTTACCCGGGATCGGAACCGGATCGCCCTGCAATCGGATATCATGGGCGCCTACTCGTTGGGCATCAGAAATATTCTTTGTCTTTCGGGAGATCATCAGAGTTTCGGTAGCCAGCCTGATGCCTTAAACGTTTTTGATATCGATTCCATGAATCTTATCCGGACCGTACAGATCATGCGGGATCAAGGAAAAGACATGAGTGGATTCGAACTGAACGATCCGCCTCGAATGTTTATCGGAGCCGCCGCCAACCCGTTTGCCGATCCTTTTGAATATCGAGTCATCCGTCTGGCAAAAAAAATTGACGCCGGCGCGGATTTCATCCAGACCCAGTGCATCTATAACATGGATCGATTCAAGGAGTGGATGAAAATGGCCCGAGAAGAGGGCCTCACCGAAAAAGCTCACATTCTCGGCGGAGTAACCCCCTTGAAATCTTCGGGAATGGCAAAGTTTATGAATAACAGGGTTGCTGGTATGGATGTGCCCGAGCCTCTGATCAAACGAATGGCAGGCGTACCCAAGGAAAGGGCTGTTGAAGAAGGGATTAACATATGCCTGGAAACCATTGCCGAATTGCGTGACATTGAAGGGGTTCACGGTGTTCATATTATGGCGATTGAGTGGGAGGAAATCGTCGGCCAAATCGTCGAGTCGGCCGGTCTGACACCAAGACCCTGATAATTGATGATTTACGATTGA
>JASFHC010000146.1:0-6585 GCA_050123435.1 Desulfobacterales bacterium | reverse complement strand
GAGTTACCTTTCCTCCTTCTTGAGGTTTAATGGCTCGAATCGGTACATACAAATACTTTTCACCGGCCTCCGTTTGCTCTGCCTCGGCGTATTCCAAAGCTGTACCGTCGATCTCTTGTCCCCGGCACAGCAAGTTACCGCCTTCCCGCTGTCTGATGATATCTTCCAGGATTAACTGATCCTCGATGCTCCATTTCTTTTTACTTAGCGTGCGGTCACACAGTTTCCGAAGTGATTTACCTTCATAGCTGCTAGGCTCATATATATCGATCAATCCCTCGGCAGCGTGCCCCGGCATGATTTCAAGAACAAGAGGTAACAGTTTCTGGTCTTCATCGGTTTGTAGAGCCTTTTTTCGCTCAACATCGATCATCTTGCCATTCCTCCTTTAGATATATAGTTTAAATCCTCTTATCACTTGTTGCATCATAAAAAACGTTTACAGGTTCTTGACCATTTAAAAGCATTCGAAAAGCATCGACCATAAAGCCGGCGACAATCTGATTTGTCATGATAACGGACGGATCAGGCTGGTACCTGCAAGAGGCCCTTTCTCGCTGAAAGGAATCAGTTTCTCGTTTGCCGACAATATCATATAATCCCAGCAATTGCGCAGGAGTGGATTCATTTTTTCCGGGCGTATAGATAACAACCTGGCCTTCATCCGCGCTGGTTCCGCCGCTGATCAGGGTCTTGCCATGAGCCTTGCATTTTTCGCTTAACACAATTCTTGTTTCGAAATTATCCACGCAGTCGAAAACAATATCATAGGGCGCAATGCCCGTTTCTTTGTCAAAGTACGCCATTAATGCTCTATTGTCCATTCTGAAAAGACGGTTCAATCTTCTCGACAGTGTTTCCGCTTTGCCCTTGCCAACAGCATCGTAGAAAAAAACCTGCCGATTTAAATTGGTCTCCTCGACAACATCAGGGTCCATGAATGTGCTGTGTCGAAATCCCAGATAGGCAAGTCCCAGTCCTACGAAGATACCCAGTGCTCCGGAACCGATCACCAATATTCTGGGCTTGTTTTTTAAAGCGCCCGTTTTTTTCCTTGTGTACAATATGAGATCTTCTGACACTTCCTGACCCATCAAAATGTTTTTGGTCTCTTCCAGTACGATGCCGGCAATAATCGTATCCAGCACGCCATCATCAAAATGATCGTGGGGCAAATTTTTCGAAGAGACAAGCTGTTCGAGTTCCTGCCATTCTCGACCTCTCATATAGGTAAATACCTTGAAACCTTGCTCATTACACTGTTCGTAGCAAAATCCTCTAATAATCGGAATCTTCTCTCTGTAACCTTTCTGTAGTAAAAGCTTATTCGCCAGTCCGTAATGACTTAAATCCGCAATAAGGTTGCATCCGTTGAAGATTTCATCCAAAACCGGATGGGTATAAAATCCCTCGATGTGGGTCAGATTGAATCGCGGGTTCAACTTTTTGGCGATTTCAACAAACGTCTGGTTCAATACGGGTGCAAGGACAATAAACCGGTTAATCCCAAGGGCTGATGCCGACAAAAGGTAATGCGATGCCAAAAGGTCTGCATCACCAACCACACCCACTTTCGCGTTGTCCAATGCGTCCTGATTCCAACCCTGTATTCGAAGCTGCCTGTCCAGTCTTTTCAGCCGCATGAAACGGTATTCCTTATTGGGCGCAGGTCACCCATGGGGCGGTCCCCAGAGGGCATATTCCAACGGTATGTCCGAGGATAGACGGGGTGGCTTCTTTTCGAGGTCTTTAACCCGTTTTTTGAGATACAGCACTTTTGCCTTAAGATATTCGCTGTCAGGATCTGTTCTGAGAGCCTGCTCGGTATTGCTCAGAAGTTTCCGGATCTCAAGGTATTCCTTCTCAAGACTCCGAATTTCCTTGCGTAAGGCCTGGAAGGCTTCCATCTCTCCTGCCTCGTCATAGAACCACATCGCCATGGGAGACTCCTCTCCTGATAATTTTTTTCAACAAAAAGGCTTTTTTATTAGGATCAAAAAATTAACATCAGTTCATTATTAATAACATCCAACACATCAATATTCAACTCCTTTGGTTGGCTTTTTACTTTCTTCATTTTGAAGTTCAGGCAACTTCCCAGTCAATAAGTATGATGATTCAACCGAAGTTAAAAAATTAGATACAAGGGGTCGGAAAGTTTTTCTTCACGAGCCTCAAATAAAGCGGAACGAATAAAAAAACTCCCCGATTACTCAGATAATTAAAGAAGGGGATCATGGAGGAAGGGACAAAGCAAAGATCTGCCTTGCCTTTAGATACTACTGTACTTGCCGATTCTTCAACATAGAAAATGCACGATCAATAGCAGGGGAAAGTTCAGCCAAATCATTTTTCAATATGTAATCATGTGCACCCGCCTCCATAATCGCAGCTGCATTTTCATACACAATCGCTCCTGATACAATAATGAATGGCAAATCAAGCATCTTCTCCTTGTATATACTCAACGCATCAAATGCACTAAAACCGGGCATGGAATTATCGCATAGGATAACATCCCATGCTTGTTTTTCGAAAGCTTTACGCATGGCTTCAGCCGTATCAACCTGATCGTAAATCGGCCTATATCCCTCTTTCTTCAATTGGCGTACAATCAACAAGGCGTCATCATCAGAGTCCTCAACGATCAATACACGGATGGGCTTATTCATTAATTCTTTCTCCTGCGGCGGGGGTTCGTTCAAAACCAGCCAGTACTGATCCAATTGACGAATAATGCCATCAAATTGTTCAGAGTCCGCGGGCTTACGGATAAAGCTGTTGACCCCATAATTGTAATACTCAGTTAAATCCCGATCATCCTCGGATGAAATAAAAACAACCAAAGGAAGCAGATTCGTCCGTTCATTATGGTGCAAACGCCTTAATACTTCCAGGCCATCTATCTTTTGAAGATTCAAATCCAGCAAAATAACGTGAGGTCTTTTGATCCCATCAGAGTTCGCATAAATACCAGAGCCGAACAAATAGTAAAGTGCTTCGGCCCCATCCCTTGCAACCACTACTTTGTTGACAATATTATTTTTTTGAAATGCGCCAAGCACCAACCTTTCATCATCGGGGTTCTCTGTAACCAGCATGATTATTTTCTCATTTTCTGCGCTTCTTCTATCCTCACCGCTACGTCTCTCAGGGCCGTTGTAATTGGGGTCATCTTCCTGTCTGCGGTCATAACCCTCAATCATGATTCCATCTATAACCTGGTCCCGACGGTCCTTATTATTTTGCCAAACATAAATTTTGTTCTCGTTTTTCATACCTTTGCCTTTTTATATAATTTTGCACGATAATCGTTTTGATTTTGGTGTTTTCACATCAATTAACCCGTGGCAACACCCCAATCAAATACAAAAACGTGCCTACAGCGATAATAACAAGGGTGGCAATTACATAAGTCAAAATAAGATTGTTTTGTTGTTTTCGAGTTTTCTTAATACTTTCCGTTGCCAATTTTCTCTGTACTTCCATAAACATTTCATCTGTATAGCCACACCTTATGCAATGGGTTGAGAGTCCGTCGTTCGTATGACCGCATTCAGGACACTTCCAAGGCTCAATGGTCATTTCCTCCGTGAGAATGATTTCCCCGGTTTCAAGGAATTCAATTCCAGTTTGAAACATTCCGGCATCGTAGGTATTGCAGTAAACGACCCGACCTTTAACAGTGACAGACTTATCTTTAAGATCGATGCCCAGTAACAGAATATCTTGCCAATTAAACGAGTCCTGAGTTTCTATAAGGATTCCCCCTTTACTTACGTTTATAGCCTTTCCTTTTCCCTCCTTTATCCGTTGGCCGTTATTATCTATACAAACATAAGATATGGGGTCATTTGTTTTGAATCTCGGATGTTTCCTTCTTTCTTTGAATTTCAAATCCTCTCCATAAGATCACAAATTCTAATCACGATTATGATCAAGTTGTTGTTGTTCTTTCATTAAAATATTCGTCAATATAGGAATGTTAACATTCATATAAATATCAACTCGTTTTTTTCTCACAATCATTCCTTCAACATCTACGGATTCGCCACATAACAATTTTACAGTTCCACAGACGCGGTGTTGAAACTCTATTTTCCTATCATTAAAAAATCTGAGTCCCATTTCAGAGATATCTGCGACTTCAAACTCATTTTCTCCAACTTTTAATACAGGCCTTTTATCAAGTGGATACGTTACCCTTATACTCTTTCTTCTTTCCGGGCCTTCATATTTTTTATTTTTCATTAAAAATCCTTTTGTTTAAATTTTACCCTATTTATCAACATCCTTTTGCACTACCATTTAAGAATTGGTGCGGATTTTAGCTGACTTAAAGGGAGTATATGTTTAAATGCTCTTTTATTGTTCCGATCATGTTATGCAAAAATCGTACAAAAATTAAAACAAACATTTAAGAAAATATTACAATCAATATATTCAGCAAGTTAGCTTAATTTTGATAATTCCACACATCAAAAGAATTCGACAATTTTGGTCGTAACATGTGCCATTTTTTGACATGGTATATACCATTTTTTGCTAATGTTAGAATGAAATAAAGTTTTTTTATATCTCGTGATTGAAAGTATTTCATCTGGAATGCCTATAAGTGGCTTCAAAACTTCCCCTCAGGCCCAATTTGTTGACCAAATCTTGAACAAAAATCGAATTCTGGAATTTTTCTATGTCTCGAATTTGCCGATTTGCATCTAAAAGATTTTTCATATATGAATACATAAGCGAGTTAATGTTCTAATTTCGAATGAACTACCCCGCAGCAGAGCTGCGAGGTATAAAAATGACTTTTTGTCTTATTAACCCCGACGCAAAGCATTGAGGAATTCTTTTAATTAAATATGATGAATATGGGCAAAATACCGCTTGGAATTGTAGATTTTTGCAGTTACGAGGAGAGCTTGCCGGTGCTTATGGAACTGCTCGGGGCTGCCCCGGTCCTTGGTTCTCAAAAGAGGGTCTTAATCAAGCCCAACTTGGTAAATTCTTCACCCCCTCCAATAACTACCTCGGTAAAGCTTGTGGCTGCGATCATCGAATATTTAAAGTCTGTAAGTGATGCCGAGATAGTTGTTGCAGAGGGATGCGGCTTACCCTTTTATAATACGGACAGACCGTTCCGAAAACTCGGCTATTTCGAACTGGCGAAGTCCAAGGAAGTCGTTCTGGTGGATCTCAATCATGCCGAACTCATGGAACTTACCGATCACCGATGCCGCGTTTTTCCGCGGTTCATGATGCCACGGCTAGTGGTGGAGTCGTTTCTCATATCGGTTCCAGTCCTCAAAAAACACTCACTTGCAAAGGTCACCCTCACCATGAAGAACATGCTCGGATGTGCGCCTCCTGATCACTACGGAGGGCTTGTCTGGAAAAAATCCAGGTTCCATAAACATATGCACCGATCCATCTTTGAGATGAACCTCTACCGCACGCCCGACCTCACCATCCTGGATGGGAGCGTGGGTCTGGCGAAATTTCACCTGGGTGGGCCGAAATGTAACCCGCCTGTGGGAAAGCTGATAGGCGGCTATGATCCTGTAGCAGTGGATGCATACGGTGCAGGGCTTCTTGGGGTAGACTGGAAGGATGTGAAGCATATCGCCCTGGCACACACCGTTCTGGGTCGCGCCAATATGGAGGCAACCGTTTAAGCAAATGATTGATGATGTGATTAAAGTGGTGATTCAAGATTTACAAAAAGATGTATAACCGTCTGAAGCCTTTACACAAAAACATCGGTGAAATCACCAATTATCTACCATAGCTGAAATTATCTATCCTAATGAGGGTTGACTACATGAGTAAAGGTAAAAAAGCTGTCTGGGGTTGGGCGATGTATGATTGGGCAAATTCTGCTTTTGCGACAGCAGTTATGGCCGGTTTTTTCCCTATATTCTTTAAGCAGTATTGGAGCTATGGCACTGACGTCAATATGAGTACTGCCCAGCTTGGATTCGGCAACTCGATTGCTAGCCTTTTTGTTGCCATAATGGCGCCGGTTATGGGTGCAATTGCCGACAAAGGGTCTGCAAGAAAAAAATTTCTGATCTTTTTTGCATACCTGGGTGTATTAATGACCGCTGCTTTATTTTTAGTTCAAAAAGGGGATTGGGGCTGGGCTATTTTTATATATATTATTGGAATAGTTGGGTTTTCCGGTGCAAATATATTTTACGATTCACTATTACCCAGCGTTGCTGATGAAGACAAAATAGACTATGTGTCAGGTTTAGGCTATTCGATGGGATACCTTGGCGGTGGACTGCTTTTTCTTGTAACTGTTTTAATGACACTATTGCCGGAAAAATTTGGTTTGCCCGATTCGGTAACAGCCGTAAGGTTAGCATTTCTATTGGTTGCGCTATGGTGGGGCCTGTTTACTATTTTTACTATAATGTGGTTACCTGAAGAACAAACTTTCACTGTCCCATCTAATCGTGCTGATTTCATTGTCGATGGTTTCCGGCAGTTAATAGGAACATTCAAAAAGATTCGTCATCTGAAAACCATTATTCTCTTTTTAGGTGCCTATTGGTTCTATATTGATGGAGTGCATACCAT
>JASFHC010000145.1:0-6593 GCA_050123435.1 Desulfobacterales bacterium | reverse complement strand
ACCGGGGTAGGTCCGGCAGATCGTACCGGGGTGGTTAAAATTATCGCCTTTCTTGAACTTAAACAAAAATTGATATTTTTCAAAGGTCTCAAAGATTTTAAGATGTACAACCCATTACCTGTTTTTTAGGCCATCCTTTCAATTTCCTGTAATTTTTTTTCAAGCCGCTTTTTAGAAATCCGAACCGGGGTTTTAAGTTCCTGTGCAAAAATAGAGACTTTGTATTCTTCGATCAACCAGAAGTAACTCTCAACAGCCGCTTTTTTTTCTGCAGATGCAGCCGGCGATAATGCTCGCAACAGTTTATTAAGACGTTCGGTAAAAAGCCGGACTTGTTTTTCCTTTGCCTTGTCCTTTTCAAAATTAACCAACGCTCTTTGGGCACGCACACCGATAGCTTTTATGTATCTTACAAGATGGATGAGACGATCGGTGTCATAAAGATCCATAAACGTGTCAGGGACAAGCTTTGTAAGTTCCTCTCTCAAGTCTTCTAAAAACCTTAGGGCGGTAGGGTTTGTGCGGCAAGCTATTTCCAAGTTATACAATACGGTTCTGGTTCTATGATAGGCCTCAAGAACAGACATGCTTCGATCCAATAGTTTTCGACCGTTTGGAAGGATTGCCGGTGCCACAGATTCGGCATGTGAATAAAAGTCATCTTTGGACCTTATATTCTTATAAAACAGGGTATTGATAATATTTTCATAAAGCTTTTTTTCAAAGCGTTTGGCCCCTCCAAAATAATTGGCCGTTTTTTCCTTTTTTTTAGGCAGGGTCAGCGCCTTTTTTAAAAACTTCAAATCCTTTGAAAACGCCGTGGCAAATAACCTGGCAACACCACCTTTATGAAAATCGACCGATTGGTCCGGGTCTAGAAAGAGCCGTAAATCTACGCTCTTTCCCTGATGAGATGCTTTTTGAAGACCGGGATAAACAAACCATTTTGAATTGTTTTTACCGGTTATACTGATGCGTTCGGGTAGGTCCGGAAAGTCCCAGCAAGTTATTCCGGATCTTTCCCATTTTTTTCTGGCAGATTTAAATTCCCTCGATTCTTTCGGATCAATTTTGGTTGAAACCGTATGGCGTAAAATTGACGCATCTCTGCCAGAGCAAAGTTCCTTGCCGTGCGGGTCGGTGAGGGATATTCGCATTTTAAGATGATCCGGCAACAGGTCTGACGGCCAGGACGATGCAGGAATATCAAGACCGAATCGATTATAAATGAAATTCCCAAGCTCGGTTATCAGAGAACGTTCCGTTTTGGGCATTTCATTGATGATTGCATCCACCGTGTTTGCAATGGGTACCAGTTTTTTACGGAAAACTTTGGGAAGACCTTTGATAAGGGCAGTTATTTTTTCTCTATAAAGTCCGGGTACCATCCAGTCCAGAGATTCTGAAGGAACCATCGGGGCATGGGATGCCGGTATTTTTACGGTTGCACCGTCCTTTTCTTTATCTGGATCGAATTTGTAAAAACAATCAAATCGATGCTCTCCTAAGTTGATTGTGTCAGGATAAAGAGAGAGTTCTTTTTCATCCGGATGATACCGAAGAATATCTTCTAATTTCATTCGCAAAAAAAGATCGCCGGCCCTTTGTTTGATGTGTTTTGAAAGAGTTCTCAAATCATAACATCCCGCTAACCTTTTATGGTAGAACTCGAATAATTCGGCATCACTGACAAGAAGATCCCTTTTTCTGATCTTATCTTCCATGCCGACGACCTCATCAATCAGTTTCTGGTTGTGAAGCATAAAATCAAACTTCTGTTTAACGTCACCGTGTACCAGCGCGCTTTGAATAAAAATATCGGATGCCGGGTCAGGATTAATCTTGCCATAGGATACACGTCGTTGGGGAACGATAATAAGACCAAAAAGGCTTACCTGTTCGGAAGCGACAACTTCGCCCCGGTTTCTTTCCCAGTGTGGATGAAGATAGGTATATTTGCACAGGGTTCCACCCAGTTTTTCCAGCCAGTCACTGTCAATGTTTGCACAGGTCCTGGCAAACAGCCGCGAGGTTTCAATCAGTTCTGCAGCCACAACCCATGTTTTTGACGTGTTGAAAAGGGTTGATCCAGGAAAGATCATCACTTCTTTTCCTTTTGTGGCGTGAAAAATATTTTTTTCCTTTTTCACTGCGATGTTGGAGAGAAAACCGCTTAAAATCGATTTGTGAATGGAAGTATAACGACTGCCGAATTCAGAGGTTCGAGCAGGATATTCGGATTTGGACCGTTGAACCGGAGTTCTTTTTTTTGTTCGGGCGCCGTGATCCGTATGGCGGTTATCGTCCATACCGTATTCTTTGAGCACTTCACAAAGCTGAGCATGGATATCCCCCCATTCCCTCATCCTTTTAAAAGAAAGAAAGTGGGCTTTGCAAAATTTCTTTATGCTTCTTGTGGTTTTTTCTTTTTTCCGGATCCGGTGGTATTTTTCCCAGATATTGAGAAGTGTTATAAAATCGGACGAAGGATCATTAAACGTTTTGTGAATTTGATCGGCTTTCTGGGCTTTTTCTGCGGGCCGTTCTCTGGGATCCGTGATGCTCAGCGCAGCGGCAATAACCGTAATTTCTTTAAGACATCCCTGGGTCTGTGCTTCAATGAGCATCCGGGATATTCTGGGGTCAACCGGCATTTTTGCCATAAGCTTCCCCAGTTGGGTGAGTGAATAGTTTGCTTTTGATTTCTTTTGTCGTCGCCCGGGAACGATGGCTCCGAGTTCATAAAGAAGATCAAACCCATCCTGTATGCTCTTTGGTGCCGGCCGATCAATAAAGGGGAAATCCGATATGTCGCCCAATTTCAGGGAGATCATTCTTAGGATGACTTCGGCGAGGTTGGCTCTTAAAATTTCGGGTGAAGTAAACAGCGGACGGTTCTCAAACTCATGTTCAGAAAAAAGCCGTATGCATATCCCGTTTTGAACCCTGCCGCATCTTCCTTTTCGCTGATCCGCACTACTTTTTGATATTGCGGTGACCGGAAGAGAGGTGGTTCTCGATCTTGGAACGTACCGGGATATACGCGCAAGTCCGGTGTCGATGACATATTTAATTCCGGGTATGGTTATGGAGGTTTCCGCAATATTGGTTGCAACAATTATCTTTCTGGCAGGAATACGCGAGAAAACTTTTGATTGCTCGGAACCCGAAAGTCTGGCAAACAGCGGAAAGACAACGGTGTTCTTGTAATTCCTTGCTTTGATGAGTTCACAGGTATCTCGAATATCCTGCTCGGTGGGCATGAAAACGAGGATATCTCCGGAGCGTCTTTGTTGTTGCAGGTCGTCAATTGCACTGACAGCCATTTCAATATGGGTTTGTTCATCATCATCTTCGAGTTTTGAGTCAATCTCGGAATAGCGTATTTCCACCGGGTACATACGACCGGATACTTCTATGACCGGCGCATTGTCAAAAGCCGTTGAAAATTTCTCCGTGTCAATGGTTGCAGAGGTGATGATAATTTTAAGGTCTTTTCTTTTTTTTAAAAGGGTTTTTAAAATTCCCAGGATAAAATCAATATTCAAACTTCTTTCATGGGCTTCATCAACAATAATGGTATCGTATTCATTCAGATACGGATCATTCTGGGCTTCGGCCAGAAGGATACCGTCTGTCATGATTTTAATAAATGCATGGGGGCCGATTTTATCTTTGAATCTGATTTTATACCCCACGGTCCTGCCCAGTTCTTCTCCGAGTTCTTCGGCAATACGTCTGGAGACAGTGGTTGCAGCGATCCTTCTCGGCTGGGTGCAGCCGATCTTGCCGTCGATGCCGCGTCCGGCCGCAAGACAGAGTTTCGGTATTTGGGTGGTTTTACCGGAGCCGGTTTCACCGGAAATTATGACCACCCGGTTTTTGGAAATAGAATTTATTATTTCATCTTTTTTAGAAAAAATGGGGAGGGAATCATTATAGACAGGTTTCGGACGGTGTGCTTTTCGCCATGATTTCTTTTTGATGGATGTTTGAAGTCTTTTTTCAAGCCGAACCAGTTTGTCTTTAATGTAATCTTCGGGCGAGAATTTGTTTCTGGTTTTTTTAATCCGTATTATTTCACGGCGGATTGCGTGTCTATCGGCACGAAGCGCTTTGGGTAAAAGCGACTCAATTTTATTTAACATATGATGGTAAATAACGGTGATGGTATTTTAAAAAGTCACAAAATGACTTGCTACGAACGTTTTAAGGCTTTTTTAAGTGCAGCCGTGTGAAATTTGCCGGCCAGATGGACCGGGCTTTTACCGTAAATCGGGTCCCAGCCTGCAGGATCCGCTATGCAGTAGTATTGCACGTCAAGACCGATACGAATTATTGCTTCTTCAACGGGAAGGTTCTCAACGCGACGAGCTGTTTCCCAGGTCGCGCCACACGGGGCCCCGCGCAGCACTTTGATTCGGGTAATAATTCCATCCGTGACTTTGACTGCAAACTCCGGTGCGCCAAACATATTTCCATAATTACCCAGGCAGACCTGCCGGGAAAGACCGCATCAGGTGGGAGGGGTAAATGCTCCCTTGACACGAAATTTTTTTCCTGAGGCGACCACGGGAATTTTTTTGTCTCGGCAAACAACGGCAAGGTCATAAGAAAGGTCCGGATGTTTCAGATAGTCCAGAACCAGGTCAGCCTCAATGTTCCGGGGTATATATTCTTTTGTATCGTCGATCACCGTGGGCAGGTAATCATCGATGGATATGATTTCAAGGGAAAAACAGTTATTTCCGTATTGTTTCACACCCTCTATCTTTTTGATGCCGCTTCCGTTTTGCTGAAAAACCAAAATCTTTTGGATTTTGGAAGCAGGTTTTTGTGATTGACCCTTTGATTTACCGTTGTTTGTACATTCAATATTATTCATTCTACGTCCTTATTCCTGCTCATCGCTATAAAGGGAATTCATGCCGAAACGTTCAAACCACCACTCTTCCGCAGAGAGATAATTCCTGACCTCTTGTTCGGAAAAAGAAAATTTATAGTTTTTACAGTAATCATTAATAATCCGGTAAGCAGCGATAATTTTGGTTGTCATTTCCTTGCATTTTTTACTGTTTTTATTACACCGGTCTGGATGCCATTTACGGATGAGATTTCTATAATTAGACTTAATTTGTTCCATGGTTGCCTGTTCAGGCAATTCCAACACCACCCTTGCTTCAGTAATTTGTTGAAACTTTTTCATTCCGCATTATTTCCATATTTTACTATATTAACCCTTAAATGAAACATACCCTTCATTGGAAGTCAACCACCATCTTGCTGTATTCCAGGGTAAACGCATTTGATCCCGCTGCAACGCAGCGATGGCGTGTTTCATCTGGAAATCGACGGACTGTTTGAAGGAAGTTAGCATGAGTTAGTCCAAACCGAATGAAACTATGCTTCAAGTATAGCATCCATATTTTCTTGACAAAGAAAAAATTTGAAAATAGTTTCGCAACAAAAGGTTAATAGTTCCTTTACATTGAAAGCCTGGTCCTGTGGGCCTGGATTCTTTACTCCTACAAATATTGGCCGGCAAGGGAAAATAAGATTAAGATTAAAGGGTAAAGATTGAAGCGCTTAATATACCATCATATATTTGTCTATATCGGGCTTTTAATCGTAAAGATCATATCTTCGACTTACAAGACCAAAGTTATTAAACCCGAGGTTGAACTAAATGTTCTTAAAAGGGGACAGGTTCCGATTTATGCTTCGTGGCATCAGCGATTCTTCCCAGCTCTCACCTTCATCGCAAAACGCAAGCCGATTTCAGTTATGATAAGCCAAAGCAAGGACGGAGAACTTATTTCCAGAATTGTTAACCAGCTTGGATGGCATCCGGTGAGAGGCTCCTCTTCACGCGGGGGAAAAAAAGCGTTGAAAGAAGTTTACAGACTTGCGAAAAAAGGGTGTAAAATCGCCCATATCGTCGATGGTCCGAGAGGTCCACGGGGTGTTGTTAAACCCGGATTGCTTATAATTTCAAAAGTTTCTGGAATGCCCATTATCCCAACCATTATCTCTGCTGAAAAAAAATGGGTGTTCAACAGTTGGGACCGGTTCATTGTGCCGAAGCCCTTTTCTCGTGTCATTATCAGATTCGGAGATGAAATCAACGTTCCGAACAGTCTGCAGGGGCCTGCTTTCGAGAAGAAACGCTCCTCTATTGAAGACACCTTGAAAAAATTATACGTTGAAACTGACTCACTATGGGAAGTGCCAAGTAAAATTAAAGAGATATTTTAACCATGTGTAAAGACATCGTTGAAAACAACCAAGAGCCGGTGAAAAGTGATCGGGAGGAGACGATTGAAAAAAAGAAAGAAAGTAAGAAAGAAACTAAAGAGTGGAAAGATATAATAAATTTGCCCGATGATTTGGATTTTGAAATTCATTAACTCATGACGGGTTCGTAAAAAGTCGAATTCATCACCGTTGGCTGTAATAATAGTTATAAAATCTGGATGAATACGGAAAATCGGACAATTCTTTAAGGGTGAGATACCCGGGTTCATTGTGCCATATTCGCCTTTCCTGAGTAGTTGTTCGTTTTATAACCTTGGCCTTAATATCCATGCCAAGGA
>JASFHC010000144.1:0-6602 GCA_050123435.1 Desulfobacterales bacterium | reverse complement strand
TGAGTGATGTTAATCCGTTCAACTTCATGCTTTCTTTCGACGTTGCCCTCAAACATTGAAAGTACTTTAGCAGTGTTTCCTTTTTTTCTCGGGCTCCCAAAAATGGTGATAATTTTCATTAAAGTTCTCCTTTTAAAACTGCTACTTTATCAAATATGGTTTGAAACACGAATCATTAATCTGACTCTCTTTAAAAAAGTAGGCAAATTGTTTGAGCACAAATTTTCCGGGTAAAGGCACCGGTTACCCGGTGCCCTCCCCACAGATCCGGACGTGCGGGACTACCGCATCCGGTTCCTCGGTTCCGATTCTTTTGACCGAACCAGAAACCAACCAGGCAATACCCCGGTTGGCGCATAACTTTGCCACCCTGCCGGCTATCTTAGATGTAGTGTACGATTCTGGGCATCGGAAGGGGGAACTTATTATCAATGGAATGCAAATACTTATGCCAGTTAATGTAGCCTTTGTGGCATCGTCGGCTTAGCCAATACCGCCAAAATCGCTTCGCATGATGATGAATACCGTTCAGTGCCCTATAATTATTCGTTATGCCATAGTACTGATAGTGACCTCGGAGCTTAACACTCAGCATCTTGTGTTGCTCCTTTACCGGCATATGGCGATTGTATCTGATCCAACGCCATAATGACATCAAAAACCGCTTGATACTTTTCTTCCTTGTCTTCCGTTTGACAACCCAGTTGCCTCTATGTGATCTTGCCCAGTAATGGGTAAAACCCAGAAAATCAAATGTACCATTACCCTTTGCTGTGCTCACTCCACCGCACGGCTTACCGAACTTGATCAGCTTCGTTTTCTTCGGGTGAATGCCCAGTCCAAAACGGCTAAACCGCTTCGCAAGTACAGCCATAACTCGGCGAACATCCTCCTCCAATTCGAAGCCAATAATAAAGTCATCGGCAAAACGAATTAGAAAGCATTTACCTTTCATCCGAGGACTGACCTCCTTGACAAACCAGTCATCCAGTACATGGTGCAAGAATATGTTGCTCATCATTGGGGAAATCACACCGCCTTGGGGTGTTCCCTTTCCAGGGTATGTAAGCACTCCTTCTTCAATCACCCCGGCATTTAGCCATTTCCCGATAAGCCTCATTATCCCTCCATCATTGACCCGCTGCTTTATAATCTCTCGCAGCCAATAATGCTCCAAATTATCGAAAAATCCACTAACATCTGCGTCTAAAATCCATCTGATATTCATCTTCATCAGCATTTCCCACAGCTCATGAAGCGCCTGATGCTGGCTATGGCCTTTGCGAAATCCATGAGAAAAATCATGGAAATCTCGCTCATAGATTGCTTCCAATAGCATTACCACCGCCCTTTGGACAATTTTGTCCTCAAAGGTCGGTTTGCCTATCGGACGATCACTGTTTGCATCTTTCTCCACCCACACACGCTCGACCGGTGGGGCTACATACCTCCCGGTTCGCAGCCGCTCGTAGAGACCAATGAGGTTCTCGCCAAGGTTCATAGCATATTCCTTAGCCGTCACCCTGTCTACCCCTGGCGCTGCATCCTTGCGGGTCAGTCGAAAGGCTTCTCGAAGAAAGTCCACATCAATCAAATGGGCCAACGTGGTAAATACCATATTCGGATAAGACGCTGCCTGCTCCGCAATTAACTGAAGTTTCGTTGATACGGTTTGTGATCTCGAAGTATCTCCCATATTTCCCTTCAGTACAACGTTATGCCCGGCTTCACCTTCCCTGCAGTGGGTCGCTTGGGCCTCACTTCCCCACTTTACCAGTCGGTGCTACAACTAACACCAACCATCGGTACTATGCTCCGCTAAGACTTCCAAATGTCTATCTCAGGTTTGTTCGCTCTTCGCTATCCGCCCCTGATACCTTGCGTCGCCCGTCTTTAATGTTTGTGTTTCCGCTTTCAGCAGACTCGTTGATCGGCAGGACTCTCCTCATCAACGCCGGGATTTTGCTGTTGCTGGATCTCCTGTTACCTCTCTTTTACACAAGGAAACATTTGGACCTCCCAAGTTCCCAGGTTACCCCCATGACTGCATGCCATGGCCTCAGACCCCGGTGGTGTCCTGACTACTCGCCATAACGCATTCAGAACTGCTGCCTTCCGTCAACACAACAACGTCGGCTTTCACCCCCGGCCTCCCGGAAGATGTCCAATGACCACAATGAGCAAGATTTCGGGGCTCCATACACGGCCTGCAGCCTTGATCCATCCGGCTTCGGACTCCTGTTGCCAGGTTTGCCCGCGGACTTCACTACTGACCTGTTGGCTAGACTTTAGTCAGGTGGGATTTTCTCGACTTATTACCGAAATCACCCACTGGGTAACATTATCGAATTTCATCCCGATAGGCGGGAATCCCAACGATCTGGATTTAGCTTGGCACGATGTGTTTACTTGCCACTGTAGGACATAAAATAGATCATCTGCTGATACTTATAACCTTGGATCAATATGGCCGGGACCTCCACATTCCGGGGTGTAACAGGTAACATTCAGAAAATCACACTTCTCATTGCATTGTGAACATGTGTCTGGGGGCATTGAAGCAGTGATGAGGAATCCACATTTAGAACATTTCCAGTAAGTTTGGTTGCATTTAGGACAGATATCTCCTTTGAATTTTCCATCAGCAGTATAACCGCAATGGGCGCATGCATATTCTTCTTGGTTGGTTCCCATTTTTATTAGCCTCCTTTTACAATTAACTTTTAAAAAAATATAAAACCTACAAGATGGCCTTATAAAGGCCGGGCCAAAAACATCTGGCCATAAATCAATCAAGCCAGATTTCGGATTCGTTCCCGCAATGACTGCAAACCGCATGCCCCTTGGTTTGTTGTTTAATTGCTTTTGGGTCTATTTTCGATTCGACCTTCTGGATCTCTTCTTCAGGCTCCAGAGAGCAAGTAATCATCATTTCAGCTTCGTTTCCGCAATTTTTGCAATGACAAACTTGTTTAAACTTTTTTTCTATCATATCCTTTCTCCTTATCACTATATAAATATTAAAAAATAGGTCCTGGTTTCTTCCAATACCTTAAGATATCTAATTTATTTTATTGTGACCTTGCCTTGACTCGTTCCTCCCTTGACATCTCTAAAAGTTTCTCAACCTTTTTTAAATATAGGCCCGGATCTTCGGCCACGCCTTGACCGTATTCACGGTCGGCTTTCATGAAAATCACAGTCTTGCAATGGTTAAGCCGCACAGAATTTGAAAAATCTGTAAGATGTGCAGTTGGATTGAGGGGATGATATCCTGTGCTTCTATTTAATTAACATTAAATGGCCAGAACGTCAAATTTTTCTATATCCAGATTTGCCTCCGTCCGATAGCTTCTAATAAATTATTAACGTCAATGATTATGAAGCCATAATGCTTTTTGCCAAAGATATTCAAATCACTGTTCTTGCCAGAAACGATATAGACAATATATTCCGAAAAAAAAACAGAACGAATGTTGTTTACACTCTCCCATATATCTCGGGAAGTGTTTAAAAAGATTCGTTTGGCGGCATCCTATAAAATTCTTTTATGCTTGTTGTTTACACAACGCTGAGGTATAGTTTGTATTGTTATCCGTATGTTATAAGATAAATAAGGACTGTTTTATACTTGATCTGAACGAATCCATGTTATTTACGGGGTAACTTGTGCCAAATGAAATGTCATTTAGCTTTAGACTTTTTTACGGAATCAAATAAAGGAATTGATTATGAGCAGACATAAAATCAAATTTCTTCCCCACAATAAAGAAATAATAGTTGCGCATGGAGAAAACCTTATCCGCGCTGCCATGGAAGCAGGAGTCCACATTAATGCTTCCTGCGGTGGTGAAGGTGTTTGCGGGAAATGCCGTATTATTATCGAAGATGGAAGTGTTGAAGGAGGAATAACTGAAAAATTAACCAAAGAAGATATTGAAAAGGGCTACCGCCAGGCCTGTCTGGCATCTGTTCAGAGTGACCTCGTGGTACGCATTCCCATAGAATCGGAAGTGGATATCAGCGTTCTTAACCTGCAAAAGACGCCCCGTCGCAAAGCTAAAATCTGGGAAATGAATCTCGAGGAGTTAAAGGAAAAAGGTCTTTTCATGCCGCCCGTTGAAAAGAAATACCTGGAACTCCCCGAGCCCACGTCACAGGACAATCTGCCGGATGTAACCCGACTGATCTCTTTTCTGAAAGCCAAACACGATGAACATCGTCTGGTGGTTCAGCTTCCTGTCATCCGGAAAATTTCTGATATTTTGAGAAAAGACGACTTCAAAGTTACGGCGACACTTGCTCGGCCCGTCCATTCCGGGAGAAAGACACATATTATAAATATTCAGTCCGGAGATACAACGGATCGGAACTATGCCATTGCCGTGGATATCGGTACAACAACCGTCTACAGCCAATTAATCGATCTTATCACCGGAGATGCACTGTCCTCGTACGGTGAATATAACGGGCAGATCAGCTATGGCGAAGACGTCATCAGTCGAATTATTTTTGCGGACAAACCCGGGGGCCTGGAAAAGCTTCACGAGGTGGTGATTACTAACATTAACCAGTTAATAAAAAAGATGGTTAAACGGGCCAAAATCAATCCTGACGAGATTTCCACCATTACTTTGGCAGGCAATACAACCATGACTCAGCTCATGCTCAAGGTCAACCCTAAATACATACGGCTGTCACCTTATGTTCCGGCTTCAACCCTTTTTGCGCCTATAAAGGCAATTGACCTGGGTCTTTCCCTGGGAGACCATGTGACCGCACTGGTGTACCCGGCGATTTCAAGTTATGTGGGCGGCGATATCGTGGCTGGCGTCATGGGATCGGGAATGTACCTCTCTGAAAAAATTACTCTTTTTATGGACATCGGCACCAATGCCGAAATCGTGATCGGCAATAAAGATTGGCTTGCCTGCGCAGCCTGTTCTGCTGGACCGGCATTTGAAGGGGGCGGCCTCAAATTCGGAATGCGGGCCGCAAAAGGGGCCATTGAGGATTTTTCCATGGATCCGATAACCTTGGAACCTATGAATCTCACCATCGGTAATGTCAGGCCCAAAGGGATCTGTGGCTCAGGGCTGATTATAATTGCAGCCACGTTGTTTGAAATGGGTGTCATTGATAACCGGGGAAAATTCAACCGGGATCTGGATACCCCGCGCATACGTGAAACAGATGGCATTTTTGAATATGTGCTGGCATGGAAGGATGAAACGCAGATTGACAGAGACATTACCCTCACGGAACCGGACCTTGACAATCTCATACGCGCAAAGGGTGCCATATACAGTGGTTGTATTACCCTACTTGAAGAGGTGGGACTGGGTATGGGTGACATTGATCGCATTTTTCTGGCAGGGGGGTTTGGAAGTTATGTGGATCTGGAAAAGGCAATGACAATTGGTCTTTTGCCTGAAATAGATCCTGATAAAGTGAGGTTTATCGGTAACGGGTCTCTAATGGGTGCGAAAATGAGTTCTTTGACAAATCGCATCCGCAAAGATGTAGTGGAGGTCACCAGGAGGATGACAAATTTCGAATTATCGGAAACCCTCTCTTTCATGAATAACTATGTGGCCGCTCTTTTTTTACCCCATACAGACATGGAGCAATTCCCCAAACTAAATGCACGGCTTGAAGCCCGTAAGGCTTTACAACAAAGAACCATATCAAATATAGATATAGTAGATCAAAAATGAAGGTCATAACTAAGGTCTCGTGCTGTTCAGCCCCACAAAGGTACCACCGTTTTTCTGACATAACGCACGCATCAGGGTGGCAAATCTTTCCCCCGTGTTCCCGCGCTGGTTGGTTCCTTCCATGACCACCGGAAAACCTACAGCATGGATTCGGACGCGACGGGAACCGTCCTTTGTTGCCGTATTGATTCTGTCCACCTCATTGATGACCGGTTGGATTGCCGTACCACTAAATTCGTCACCAAATACATAGAGACTGATTTTTTTATTCTTCGAGTAGAACCTTCTGATTGCTGCGGTGATTCCTTCAACCGGGCTGCTGTTGCTGAAAGAACTCCAGGAACTGAGAGCTGAGATAATCGCCCTGCGGCGGGCGGGGGTGTCCGGTATCCATTTTCCGGCATACTGGGAAAACAGGAAATTTCCCATATCGTTCATGATCTGAATCCCTTTGACTTTAGGATAGATTTCAAGCGTCTCCCGCATTTTTTTTTGTACCAGGGGCCAGGCATTCCGCTGCATACTGCCTGAGGTGTCGATGATAAAAACGATATACTCGCTGTCCACCGGGATACCCCCAACCGAACGGGTTATTTTTTTTTGCCGGCTTTTCAAAAGCCGCTTCATTTCTTCGGTCAGCTCCTGTCGTGCCCGGGCCAGTTTGCCTTCAATAATATTTTGAACCATGGCGTCATCTTTGGAGGCAGCGAATTGGCCTTGAGCATCCGAAAGATCGCCCTGGAGTCGAGCGAGTTTTTCCTTGTCATGGGACAACTGCTCTTTTTTCGCCGTCAGTTCGCGATTCAAAATCTGGGTTTGGCCCCGGATTTCAAACAATTCTTCTTTTAGGCTTACAATTTGGCTCTGCATATTTTCCTTGATTTT
>JASFHC010000143.1:0-6605 GCA_050123435.1 Desulfobacterales bacterium | reverse complement strand
ATTGATTTGCTTTAGATTTTCGATCTGTCTCTCTTGTATGATTTTTTTTTACTACTCGATTGTTTCCAAATAACATTTCATTTTCTAATTCTAACAATGGGAAGGAGACAATTTAAAATGATGAGAAATAATTTCAAACTGCGCTATGTATTAATTCTATTTCTAGTATCAAGCATTTTTTTATTGGCCAATTTTGTGAGTGCTGCAACTTATAATGCGACCGGTGAATGGAACCTCTCGATTTCAAATGGTTGGACTGACGGTGGGGATAATTGTCCTGTTGAAGAGGACAGTACCCTATCCGTTACTATTACGCAAAACGGAAATAGCGGGATTTTAGTTGTTCATGATCCTGAGGGTGATATAACCCTTAACTTTAGTGTAACCGGTGGTGATTATAATATATCAGGATCCTGGATAGAAGATGATGTGGTTGAAGTGAACGTCAGTGGTACAGTTACTCTCTTTTCAAGCACGTCCGGAACTGGACAAATAGATATCTCTGTAACGGAAGGGACTAATACATGTTATAAAGGCATGAATATAATCCTTATAAAACAATCTGGTACAGACGCAACTTTTGATTATGGTGTTGTTATTTCAGAATATCGTCATTATGAACCCCCATTTACGACTTCTGATTTCTATTTTATGCTAATCGCTGCAGAAGTTGATACGAACAGCTACCCGGTCTATGTTCAAAATGTTCCGGGGGCTTCGGTTAATACCTCACTGACTTACTATCCGGGGTGGGATGATTTAACGCCATATATTTAGGCCAGAGGCTTTGGATCTCCACCGCCTGGCGGAAACTGGGAGAATAGAACATACACTTTTTATATTGATATGATCCAGAACGGCCAAGTGGACGAAGGGGAACCCACAACCACATGGAAAATCCCAGATGGTTCCATATCTCAAATGGGTTTGGTTCAAAATGTATCCATTTCTGCTGGCTATAATCCAACCATTACGTGGGATGCGGCACCGAATGCAGACACTTACAGAATAAGATTCGTTCCAATTAAAGACGGCAACCCGGATACTAACATTGGTCTTTTTCAATCAGGTGAATTTAGCGGATCTTCCAACTATTCTTTTACTTATACGGGGAATCTTTTTAACGACTACGGCCCCATAGCGATTGTTATTGAAGCATGGGAAGATTACAACGATCTTATGCTAAATCGCTCCAGATATATTGTTAAACACGATCCTTGTAAAAAGAGTATGCCATGGATACCATTACTATTACTTGATGATTAAGATGTAAATCCATTAAAATAGGCGAAGTCAAATGGCTTCGCCTATTCATTTTTCCGGGTTGTGCTACTGCTATATGTCTGGAAATCAAAGGTTAGTTCGTTTGGTTGTGATATCATAATTTAGTGTGTCAAAACTGTGTCAGAGCTAAACAAATTTATTCAAAATTAATCAAAATTAACAAGCCCACCTCAAACGCAATGCACAATTTTCTGTGAATTTTTTAATCCCATAGGCCATTAATCATTCGGTGTGCTTTTCAAATAAATTTCTATAAAAAACTGTCAAATAATGATCTTTGGCATCCAAACCTGTTGAATTAGATCTATAATTGAAGATTAAATAGTTTCAGGAGACAACTGAAAACTAGAGTCCGGTTCAATGAGCAGAAGGGAAGATCCGGCTTCAAACTGAAGAAAAAGTTTTTCTCTTTGTCCGTCGATTTCCGGAATGTTGTTTTTCCAATCAAAAAGTCGACATGAGTCTGTCAAATCGTTGGGGAGCGAACACCGAATGAACGGTAATAGCGGGTCGCCGACAACGGATTTGTAGTTGAGCATCATGGCCTGGCCAGCGGGAAACCTGTCGAACTCAAAAAGCTGAATTAAATAAATGGAACAGTCCCCTTGAAAAAAATCGCTTGTTTCCCTGTACATAACAATCCTATCTCTAAAACTTCGCAGGGCAATATACGGGTCTGGTGCATCAATGATCAGGCTGAATTCGCCGTGGCGTCTTTCGGTTTCCTGTGTTTCCTCCTGATTGGTGGCGTGAATAAAGTTGCCGATGAAATACATTTGTCCCTCCTTTTTTAAGTTACGATCACACGGCCTTAAACTCTGAGATAACCTCCTCGATGCTGGATTTGGCGTCGCCGAAAAGCATGCGGGAGTTTTGTTTGTAAAAAAGGCGGTTGTCAATACCGGCAAAGCCGGGGGCCATAGAGCGTTTCAGGACGATTACGGTTTTTGACCGATCTACTTCGATAATGGGCATGCCGTAAATGGAGCTATGTGTATCCTCCCTTGCGGCAGGATTGACAATATCGTTTGCACCGACCACAAAACAAACATCGATTCCGGCAATGGAACGGTTGATTTCCTCCATCTCGATCAGCTTATCATAAGGAACATCGGCCTCGGCAAGGAGTACATTCATGTGTCCCGGCATCCGGCCCGCAACGGGATGAATCGCATAACGGACTTCAGCTCCGTTTTCCTCAAGCAAATCTGAAAGTTCCCGAACCGCATGCTGTGCTTTGGCAACGGCCATTCCATACCCTGGAACAAAAACCACGGAACAGGCGGCCTCGAGAATGTAGTAGGTGTCTTCGGGAGATATGGGTTTAACTTCCCCGTGAAAACCGACCGCAGTTTTCCGGGTAACCGCACCAAAGCCACCAAAAAGAACGTTGTAGAGGGAGCGATTCATGGCCTTGCACATCACATTGGTGAGAATAATACCGCTGGCACCCACAAGGGCGCCGGAAACGATGAGTATATTATTTTCAATTGCAAGGCCGGCCGCACACGCCGCAATACCCGAATAGCTGTTTAAAAGGGAGATCACTACGGGCATATCCGCGCCCCCGATGGGTATCACTGCCAATACGCCGAGAATCAACGAAAGGATGATGATTCCGATTAAAATTGGATACCCGTCTGAGGGATTAGCAATAAAAAAAGCGCCACTCATGAGGCCAATTACAAAAATCAATCCGTTAAGAATGGTCTGGCCGCGAAAAAGGGCGGGTTTTCCTGAGATTACTTCGGAAAGTTTACCCCAAGCTATAATACTTCCCGAAAAGGTGAGGCCGCCGATAAGCACGGCAAGAAAGAGCGTGGTCATAACAAAGAGGCTGTAAGATTCCAGTGAATGATATGTGGCCGTGCCTACCAGGAGGCTTGCAATGCCGCCAAAGCCGTTAAAAAGAGCTACCATCTCGGGCATCTGCGTCATCTGAACGATACGGGCAAAAAAACCGCCGATCAAACCGCCCACAATGATACCGAGGACGATCCATTTGTAATCTATGATGCCCCCGTTTGCAAGGGTGACGACCACGGCGAGAAACATTCCCACGGCGGAGATGAAGTTGCCGGTTCGCGCCGTGACCGGAGAAGTCAGCAGTTTCAAACCGTAGATAAACATAACCGCCGACGCAATATATACCAAATTTATGACAAGTGTTATTTGCACACCTTTTCCTCATCGGATTTCGGTTTGAACATCTTTAGCATTCTGTCGGTGACCATATATCCGCCCATAACATTGATCGTGGCAAATACCACTGCAAGCGTACCCAGAATAATGCTCAGGCTCCCAGCCGCCGTGCCCGCGGCGATAATTGCCCCCACGAGCGTAATTCCCGAGATGGCATTGCTTCCGGACATCAGCGGGGTGTGGAGCCGTGCCGGCACCTTTGAAATAACCTCAAAACCTACAAAGACTGACAGGACCAATACCAGACCCATACAGATAAGGCATGCGGCCTTGCATTCCTCATGACCCATAGTTTGCCTCCTTCAAAGTATCCCTTTCATAATTTTTTAGACCTTTGCAAAACGCCCCCTTTTGCTTAATTTCTAGGTCAGACTTAGATTTTAATCCTCGAAATACTGAATGTATGTCTGCGGTTAAAATCTTCGTCTTTCTCGAACTTGAACAAAATTGAGCATTTTTCAAAGGTCTCTCTCTTTCACTGTCCGGCTGACGATTTCATGGTTATGTGTCACCAGACATCCCTGTATAATTTCATCATCGAGTCGCAGCTCCATGGTCTTTTTTTCATCATCCCAGTACTCCAGAATGAAATTAATGAGATTTCTTGAGTACATTTGGCTTGCGTGAACTGCAACGCGACCGGGCATATTTTCAAACCCGATGATACGAACCCCATGAATAATGGTTTCCTTTCCGGGAACAACCCCTTCCACATTTCCGCCTCCCTCGGCGGCAAGATCAACCACGACGCTTCCCCCTTTCATGGCGGTAATCATTTCTCTAGTAACTATCAAGGGGGCTTTCTTGCCGAAGACCTGCGCCGTAGTTATAACGATATCGGCGTCGGCGCAGTGCTCGCTCATGGCCTGACGCTGAATTTCGAGCTGCTGGTCCGTAAGGGCCTTGGCATATCCGTCAGCGGTTTGGCTGGTTTCACCCAGGTCAATTTTAATAAATCTTGCGCCAAGGGACTGAACCTCTTCTTCAACCACTGGTCTGGTATCGAATGCCTCCACCCGTGCACCCAGGCGGCGTGCGGTAGCAATTGCCTGAAGGCCGGCCACACCCGCTCCGATGACAAATACTTTTGCCGGTGCAATAGTTCCCGATGGGGTCATCATCATAGGCAATATCTTTTGTAGACGTTCCGCGGCCAGAATTACGGCCACATATCCGGCCAGACTTGCCTGAGAACTCAACACATCTATACTTTGCGCCCGTGTGGTTCTTGGGATCATCTCCACACTAACTGCACTGGTACCATGGGAGACAAATGCGTTCAAAAGCTCCTTTTCGGAAAAGGGATCGAAATAGCTGAGGTGAAGGGTCCCCTGCCGAAGCCATTTTATTTCTTCAAGGGGTGATTTACGAATGCGAAGAATGATATCCCCTGAAGATATAAGAGCTTTACGCTCGGTAGCAACAATAGCCCCCACCGTTGTATAATCGACGTCAGAATATCCGATGGGACTTCCCATACCCGACTCAATTTCCACGGTCGCACCTTTTTGGACAAGCGTTTTCACATCGCCGGGAATCAGAGGGACCCGGGTTTCTCCGGTATGGTATTCTTTGGGAACAGCAATCTTCACATCTCGCCTCCCGACATTTGAAGCGATCCATGAATCATCAGTAACTGCATCGTAAAACCTCCCTGGCACCTTAATAATCTTAGATGGTCCATATGAGCGCGTGATTTTAAGCCTACAAAAAACATACAACCCCTCGCTATTTTGTCAAGAATTTTTTGGAGTTATAAAAAAAAGAGGTTTTGTCTTGGCCGATGCTTTTTCTAAATTCCGCGAAGGTCGGAACGGTTACTGTGTTTTAACCCACGCCTAAAACCTAAACCCAATGAAATAAAAACTCCTGCGCCTATTGCTTGACGCATTTGTTGAAGGCGTGTTATACGGTTTAAGCCGTTTCTTATATAATGTTGAGGTTAGGTTAAAATCGATCATACCATAAGGCTTTATGAATAAACCACCCGTATCTACCGCCTATAACGGGCTGTCTCGAATAAAACTGTTTTGGGCGCTCTCCCGCACACCACACGGGCTATTGGATATGGCTACGCCCGCCTTCGCGGCGCTCCTGTGGATCGGGGGGTTTCCTTCCCTGTATGTGATGGTTTTAGGACTGATTACGACCTTTGCGGGGTATACCGCTGTCTACGCCTTAAATGATGTGGTGGATCATCGGGTGGATAAAGAAAAACTCAAACGAGGCGGGTTCCAGGAATACGATGATTACCTGGATGCGGTTCTGGTGCGCCATCCCATTGCCCAGGGATTCCTCAGTTTTAAAGAAGGGCTTGCATGGTCACTGGCCTGGGGAATCCTTGCACTGCTTGGCGCATATATGTTAAATCCCGTGTGTGCGGTAATATTTTTGGCCGGCGCTCTTTTGGAGAGCGTTTATTGTCTCATGTGGCGGGTCAGTCATTTTCGAACCATTGTTAGCGGAGGGGTTAAAACAACCGGCGCATTGGCTGCCGTGTTCGCCGTTGATCCCAACCCGTCCCCGGTTTTTATCTCGATCCTTTTCCTGTGCCTGTTTTTTTGGGAAATCGGCGGCCAAAACATTCCGGCGGACTGGACCGACATTGAAGAAGACAGGCAACTCAATGCACAAACCATTCCCGTGCGTCTCGGGCTTGAATGGGCGAATTTTTTCATCCTATGGTCGATTATACTTGCGATGATATTGACTGTGATTCTGTTTTTTGTGACCCGGATACGATTTGAGATTCCCTATATTCTGGCTGCTATGTTCACGGGGGGATATTTGTTGTTAACTCCAGCGGTGAAGCTACACAAAACTAAAGAACGTCGGGAAGTTATGACCCTGTTCAACAAGGCCAGTTATTATCCTGTATCCCTTCTTGCCATCGTCACAATTAAATCAATGCTCTAATTTTGACGGTCTCGTAAAAAGCCCAACTTCTTCGTTGTGCTGCATTTCGTAATCATTCAACGTACGAAAAGTACGCCTCATGATTACAAAATTTGCACGCCTTGAATTTGAACTTTTTACGAGACCGTCTAAATCGGACTTTTTACGAGTTCATCAAATTTTACGGAAAATCCAAAACCTCTAAAGATTTTACTTCAAAAGAT
>JASFHC010000142.1:0-6609 GCA_050123435.1 Desulfobacterales bacterium | reverse complement strand
AATGTGGTGATTATTGGTCGCGCTGCCTATTTTTTCTTAAAAGACATGGGAAATTGCTATCATTTTCATTTGGCGGCCCCGATGGATTGGCGAAAAAAATACGCGGTGGAAGAATTGAAACTCCCCGCGGATCGCGCCCAGGAAGTTTTAGAAAAAAGTGATATCAATCACCTTTGGTTCCACCGCTTGATTTGTGGGAATAGATTTGATGACCCGTTTCTGTTTCATCTGACGTTAAACATAGGCGTTATTCCCATTGAAAAAGCGGTTGAGGTTATTATTTCGGTAGTAAAGTGAAGGATTCGTATAAAAATTAAATCGGCGTTTTGCAAAGGTCTCATTCCAATGTAAAACGCCATGCACAAAACCATTCTTCGGGATGGTCATCCGGCGGACAGCCCATGCATTCGGTTCGGATTCTCGGATCTATGGCTTCGGCAAAATAGGTATACTCCACCAGCCCTCCGGACTTACAGGGATAATCGTCAAGGCCTTTTCGTTTGCGCGCATTTTGAACCCTGCATTCGTTCATTTGAAAAACAAAACTGTCAGCCCCTTCATCAACAATGGATTGCGTGTTGATACATGCATAGACACGAAAATTAAGCGCCTTTTTTAAACCCTCCAGACCGGGTTTTTCAGAAAGATTCAAAAAGTTCTTAATGGCCTGAGCTTCAAAGGGCGAAAACTGGGCCCAGCAGGAATCATTACATCGCTTGGCATCATTCATCCCATGTGTAAATTCCACAGCCTGAAACCATACCCCGTCGTTGGCCAGCCAGTTCACGGCCACACGATCCATAAGTTCCATCAGAGATTCTTTTGACATGTTCAACAGGGGCAATGGGATACCGTCTTTCATTTCAAACCCGAGTGCCTTTGACAGCCGTTTCATTTGAATGCCATAACTTCTTTCAGATGCTTTTTTAAGAATATCCAGGGCCTTTTCCATACCCATCTGGTGTTTGACTTCATTAAACCAGAGGGCATAATGAATGATGATGCGATGAAACATGTCCAGAACCAGCCGGGCCGTATTTTCATGATCCAGATCTTCTATCTTCTTTGCTTTGTTCACATCCAAAATTGCTCCTTTAGTTCCTTTGTTGTAACTGTTATGATATTCATTGAATTTCGCCATGAACAGACCGAGATGGGACTACTGGTGCGTCAAGTCACAGACAACAATATGTAACCAACATAACTTTTTTTAGACCTCAAGATCCTCCACCACCGTAAAACTTCTATGGGTCAACTCGTTTACCCCTGAAACCTGACACCTGACACCTAAAAAAGGGCTTCGTAGCCACGGCTTATCAATAGACAAGAATCATCGTTTACCGACCGCCTTGATTTATACCCTATTATCTTCCCTTCCACACGGGTTTCCGCTTTTCCAAAAAGGCAGTTACCCCTTCCCGGGCATCTTCGGTCGCACAAAGCGCAGCAAACAACTCTCCCAAATAATCGATGGATTGATGATATGGAAGATCTGACATGCCGTATATGCCTGTCTTTCCGATCTGAAGCGCCAATGGGCTTTTCTTTGCCAGTTTGGCGGCAAGTTTCATTGTGGACGCTTCGAGCTCTTCCGGCGGAACCACTTTGTTTATGAGTCCCAGCTTTTCGGCCTCGGCAGCGGAAATTATGTCACCGGCCAGTACCATCTCAAGAGTTTTTTTGCGTCCCAGGGAACGCACCATTGGAATCGCCGGACCCAGACATATTAACCCAACGTTTATGGCGGTGGTTCCGAACTTTGCATCTTCGGCGGCTACCGCCAAATCACAGGCAAAAACAAGTCCTGCGCCATTCGCAAGGGCATAGCCCTTGACCGAAGCGATAACAGGCTTTTTCATCCGGGCAATGGTGTGGTTATGCTCGTCCATCAATTTTATAAATTCCCGGTAGTCTTTGTGACTTTTATCTTTAAACTCGGAAAGTGAGATGCCCGTTGAAAAATGTTTTCCCGATGACCGGATTACAATGACACGAATTTCGTCATCCTGATCCATATTCCGAAGTGCGTCATTCAATTTTCCGGCAAAGGAAACATTAAACGTATTCATCTCTTCGGGTCGATTGAGCGTAATCAAGCCTATCATGTCCTGCTTATCTACTAAAATCGGTTCGTTTTCCATGATACACCCTCCTTTTGAATTTTAGTATTATCCGGATAACTATGTTTTTCTATTGTATTCAATTTTTTGCCGTAAAAAGCAACTTTTTTCAAAATAACGGGGTAAAATGCTATAAAAAGCTGGATAAATTCTTCATTCATTCTTTTTCGATGCAAAGCCCTCACGCTACGTGCTTTAGTGAACGAGCGCTCAGTCAGAAGATAATGCTCTTTATACCGTTGGCAACCTGATTTGTCAATTTCTTTCTCATCCCATTGATTGCAGGGAGTTAAGCCGTGCCCTATGTGAAAAAATCTTGACACGAAAAACTTAAATATGGTATGAATTCTGAACGAGCGCTCAGTCATAATTCAAGCCCGAGGGTGAGCATTTTTCAATAAATCTTGTTGTGAGAGTACAATGGTAGAAATACGTGCAATAAAAGGAATCCCCACCCAGATAAAAAACCCTGATCTTGTGGCACAACGGCATCTCCAGATTGTTGATGCCGCGGTCCAGCTTTTTATCGAACAGGGCTTTCATAAGACCACAACCCGGCAAATTGCCCGTGCCGCGGGTTTTTCCATCGGTTCATTATATGAATATATCGCTTCCAAAGAAGATATTCTGTATCTGGTTTGCGACGCCATCCATGCTGAAGTCGAACGGGGTGTTTCACAGGCAATGAACAGAGCAACCGGGGGGCATAATCCGTTGGCCGAAGTGATTCGGGAGTATTTTTTGGTCTGTAATCGTATGAGCGATCATATTCTTCTTATATACCAGGAAACACAATCCCTGCCGCCAAGATGGCGTAAAAAAGTACTTGAAAACGAAGTCCGTATTACCGGCATCTTTATGGAAGTGCTGGCCCATCTCATTTCATCCGGCGATTTACCTCACATTAGTGAGCGTTCCATGGAACTTGTCGCACACAATATTTCTGTCCTGGGCCATATGTGGACCTTCCGGCGATGGTTTCTGGCGCGCCATTACAGTATTGAGGATTATATTGAGCTTCAAACCGAGTTTATTCTCGGAAATGTTTAAACGGAATATTTTGTAAAATCGGAAGCTTTCAATGTTATAAAGGGAGGAGGAATGAGCGTTGAAATTTACAAGCCCGAGCACCATATCAGAGTTGTTACGGCAACATCGCTTTTTGACGGTCATGACGCATCCATAAATATCACGCGCCGCTTACTCCAGGATACCGGCGTAGAAGTCATACATCTGGGTCATAACCGTTCCGCTCAGGAAATTGTGGATGCCGCAATCCAGGAAGATGTTCAAGGTGTGGCGGTGTCAAGCTATCAGGGGGGACATGTTGAATTCTTCAAATATGTTGCGGACCTTTTGAAAGCGGCGGGAGTTTCACATATCAAGATTTTCGGCGGAGGCGGCGGTGTGATCGTGCCCCAAGAGATCAAAGAACTAGAAGAATACGGCGTAACCAAGATATATTCCCCCGAGGACGGCGCCCAAATGGGACTCCAGGGCATGATTAACCATATGGTTAAACTTATGGATTTTTCTACTGTCCGGAAAACGGATTTTGATGTTGCCGGCCTGACTCCAGACAACACATTCGGAGTGGCAAACCTTATTACCGCCGTCGAACTGGCCAAAGAAAAAAAAGACGGACACCTTGCCGCCCTTAGATCACATCTTCTAAAAAGGATCGGCAATCGGAAAACGCCGACCATCGGTATTACCGGCACGGGCGGATCCGGGAAGTCGTCTCTGACGGACGAGCTGATTTTGCGAATGCTACACGACCTCAAAGATATTAAGCTGGCAATTATTAGCAGTGATCCGTCACGGCGCAAAACCGGAGGTGCTCTTTTAGGTGACCGCATACGAATGAACGCCATTTCAAACCCCAGAGTTTACATGCGCAGCCTGGCAACCCGTCGATCAGGAACGGAAATTCCTCATGCACTGGCCGAAACGTTAGACGTAGTCAAAGCAGCCGGCTTTGATCTGGTGATTGCCGAAACAGCAGGTATCGGACAGGGAGATTCAAATATTGTGGACATGGTGGATGTATCTATTTATGTCATGACCGGTGAATTTGGCGCCGCCACTCAGCTCGAAAAGATAGACATGCTCGATTTTGCCGATCTTATTGTGGTAAATAAATTCGAAAAAAGGGGCAGCCAGGATGCGGTTCGTGAGGTTCGCAAGCAGGTCCAACGCAACCGAAAGGCATGGAACCGGTCGCCTGAAAAAATGCCTGTGTATGGAACCATCGCATCCAAATTTAATGACGATGGTGTCACCGCCCTGTATCATGCCGTTATAAATCAACTGGCTGAAAAAACAGGCATAATATTTATATCGACCTTGTCCGGAATCGACACCCGGATATCTACATCCAAAACCATCATTATCCCGCCGGAACGTACCCGTTACCTTGCTGAAATTTCGGAAACCGTCAGATCCTATCACCGGCGCACAAAAGAACAGGCCGATGCGGTGCGGAAAGCCTGGCATCTTAGAGAAGCTGCAAAAGCCATAAGCGGTGATGATCTCCAGGGAGACACATCCGGGATTCTTTCCCGTCTCAAATCGGAAATTGAAAACGCCGAAACATCTTTGGAACCGGAAACCATCCGGTTGCTTGATGACTGGAAAGAGATCAAAAAAATTTACAGTAAAGATGACCTCACCTACCGTGTCCGAAACCGGGAAATCAGGGTTCCGCTTTTTACGAAATCTTTGGCGCATACCCGAATCCCAAAGATTGTTCTCCCAAAATTTAAGGATCCCGGTGAAATTTATACATGGTTGAGAGAAGAAAATGTATCCGGCCGTTTTCCATTTACCGCCGGTGTGTTTCCTTTAAAACGGGTTGACGAGGATCCGACACGTATGTTTGCCGGTGAAGGCGATCCCATACGCACGAACAATAGATTCAAGCTTCTTTCCGCCAACTATGAGGCCAAACGTCTCTCTACGGCCTTCGATTCTGTAACGTTATACGGATATGATCCGGATTCCAGACCCGATATTTACGGCAAGGTCGGCACCTCGGGTGTAAGCATCTGCACCATTGATGATGTCAAAATGCTTTATGACGGATTTAATCTTTGTGCGCCCAACACCTCTGTTTCCATGACCATAAACGGTCCCGCACCCATAATGCTTGCCATGTTCTTGAACACGGCCATCGATCAGCAGGTAACCGCATTTTGCACGGATAAAGGAAGGAAACCAACGGAAAAAGAATACAAAGACATTTGTTCCATGACTCTGCCCAATGTTCGCGGCACGATTCAGGCAGACATTCTAAAAGAGGATCAGGGGCAAAACACCTGTATTTTTTCCATTGAATTCGCATTGAAAATGATGGGAGATATTCAGGAATACTTCATAAAAAACAATGTCCAAAATTTCTACTCGGTCTCCATTTCAGGATACCACATCGCCGAAGCCGGCGCCAATCCCATCACGCAGCTTGCCTTCACCCTTGCCAACGGCTTTACCTATGTAGAATACTATCTTTCCCGCGGCATGCCCATTGACAGCTTTGCACCTAATTTGTCATTCTTCTTTTCCAACGGTATGGATCCGGAATATACGGTTATCGGCAGGGTGGCCAGACGCATCTGGTCCATCGCCATCAGAGATAAATACGGCGGGTCTGTCCGATCCCAAATGCTAAAATACCATGTTCAAACATCGGGACGCTCTTTGCACAGCCAAGACATCCAGTTTAATGATATCCGGACAACACTCCAGGCCCTTTGCGCAATTTATGACAACTGCAACAGTCTCCACACCAACGCCTTTGATGAAGCCATTACCACGCCGAGCAATGAGTCGGTGCGGCGGGCTCTGGCCATCCAGCTGATCATTAACCGTGAGTGGGGACTGGCTAATAATGAAAATTTAAACCAGGGCAGTTTTGTTGTTGAGGAGTTGACACGGCTGGTTGAAGAAGCAGTCCTGACGGAATTCGACAGGATTACCGAACGCGGCGGAGTGCTGGGGGCTATGGAGACCGGTTACCAGCGAAGCAAGATTCAGGAAGAATCGATGTATTATGAACACCTGAAACATACGGGAAAATTTCCGATCATTGGTGTGAACACCTTCAGGGATCCTGACGCCGATATGGAACAGATGGCCGAGTGTATTGAACTGTCCAGAGCCACCCAGGCCGAAAAGGAATCACAGCTCCGTCGCCTGGCCGCATTCAAAAAACAGAATGAAAAACAGGCACCCCAAGCACTTGAGCGTCTTCAAAAAGCAGCGTTGTCCGGAGACAACATATTTGCCGAGCTTATGGAAACGGTCAAGGTTTGCACACTGGGTCAAATTACCCAGGCGTTGTATGATGTGGGAGGGCAATATCGGCGTAACATGTAGCAAAACAGCTAATATTGAACTGCCTATAATGACTAAGTGCTCTAATTCATAAATACGATGACGTATTTTTATATGGTCACTATCCCGCATAAGGTGAAGTCCAAAAGTTTGAAGT
>JASFHC010000141.1:0-6613 GCA_050123435.1 Desulfobacterales bacterium | reverse complement strand
AGAGATAATTTTTATGACATGCAGTTATTTTTTTTCAACCCATAATTTCCCCTGCCACGAATCCCTTTTTTCCATCGTTTTTTTTATCAGGGCCATATTTTCTGTTTTTTTAAGGGCCCACATGGGCGCAACAAGTTCTTCAGGGTGCGGATCTCCGGTAAGTCTCTGAATAACCATATTTTTCGGAAGATGTTCCAAAAAATCACAGACAAGGTCTGCATATTCTTGCTGTCCAAGGCATCTATATTTTCCCGCCGCGTAGAGCTTATCCAACGGTGTGTCTTTGACGACATAGAGAAGATGAATCTTTATGCCGTCTATCTCCATGTCTGAGACGAATCTGGCTGTTTCGAGCATGTGGGCTTTTGTTTCATTGGGAAGTCCCAGAATAACATGAGCGCATATGTTGATGCCTCTATTTTTCGTGTCAAGAACTGCTTTTTTAAAGCACATAACGTCATGCCCGCGATTGATAAAGGCAAGTGTCGAATCATTAGCGGATTGCAGGCCGTATTCGATCCAGACAAGGTGTTTTTTTACATAATTTTCCAAAAGCTCCAAAATTTGTTTATTCACACAATCCGGTCTTGTGCCGATGGATAAACCGACCACATCTTTTATGGCAAGGGCCTGCTCGTAAAGAGCTTTAAGCCTCTCAAACGGACCATAAGTATTCGAAAATGATTGGAAGTAGGCAATGAATTTTTTTGCTTTGTACCGCTTTGAAAGCGCTTTTTTACCTTGAATGATCTGATCGGTGACAGAAAGCCCTTTTGCATGGGCACCGGTTCCGGATCCTCGGACGTTGCAGTATATACATCCTCCTGTTGAAATCGTACCGTCTCTGTTTGGGCAGGAAAGACCCGCATCAATGGTTATTTTTTGAACTCTGCAACCAAAGATACTTCTCAGATACGTGTTAAAATCATAATATCTTTCATGCATTTGATTGGTTTCTTAAATCTGAATTTTGTGTTTATGGTTAAGAAAATTTTCCGGTAAAATTATTTCTGGCTAATTAATGATTATTCTTATAATATATACTTCTTGGAAGAAAAATTGTAAAATAATTTAACGGAAACATCTTTGCTTATGGTTTTCTACCGGAAAAAATACGACATTATTGTTGTCGGTGCGGGTCATGCCGGATGTGAGGCTGCACTTGCAGCTGCAAGAATGGGGTGCCGAGTCCTTCTTATGGCCATAGATCTGGACAAGGTGGCCGCAATGCCTTGCAGCCCGTCCATCGGGGGTATGGCAAAGGGACAGCTTGTAAAAGAGATAGATGCCTTGGGCGGTGAAATGGCAAAGATCACGGATAAGACAGCCATTCAATATCGAACACTGAATACCAAAAAAGGGCCTGCAGTCCAATCCTCGCGCACACAAAACGATAAGATCCGTTATCATATGGCCATGAAGTCCGTCATTGAAAAACAGCCCAACCTGGACCTCAAACAGGCCATGGTTGAACGACTTGTTGTTGAAAACAACCGGATCGCCGGTGTAGAAGATCAAACCGGTTTTGGATATCGAGCCCATGCCGTTGTGTTGGCTACAGGAACTTTTTTAAGCGGTCTGGTCCACATCGGGTTCAATTCAGTCCAGTCCGGAAGGGCCGGCGAATTTGCATCCTACGGTCTTCCGGCGCACCTGAAAGAGCTGGGATTTGACCTTGGAAGAATGAAGACGGGCACGCCGCCCAGATTGAAGAAATCAAGCATCGATTTCAGCGAATTCACAGAGCATGGGTCGGAAGAAGAGCCAAAACCCTTTTCGTTTTTTACCGAAAAGATTACCATGCCCCAGCTTCCAAGCTATATCGGGCATACCAATCAGAAAAGCCACCAGATTGTACAAAAGAACCTTAAACGCTCAGCGCTTTATGGTGGCATGATAAAAGGAGTTTCGGCCCGCTATTGCCCTTCGTTTGAAGATAAAATTGTCAGGTTCCCTGATAAGGAAAGGCACCAGGTAATCCTTGAGCCTGAAGGTCTTGATACTGATGAGGTGTATGCCAGCGGCCTGGGGAACAGCCTTCCCATGGAAATTCAGATCCAGTTTGTCAGATCCGTCAAAGGATTGGAAGCAGCCGAAATCATGCGGCCTGCCTATGCCATAGAATACGACTACATCAATCCTGTCCAGCTTAAGCCCACCCTTGAAACAAAGCTGGTTTCAGGACTTTACATGGCCGGTCAGATTAATGGAACATCGGGGTATGAAGAAGCAGCTGCCCAGGGCATATGGTCGGGAATCAATGCAGCGTGTAAGATCCAGGGAAGGCCGCCGTTCATCCTCGATAGATCACAGGCGTATATGGCTGTTATGATAGATGATCTTGTTACAAGGGGAACCCGTGAACCGTATCGTATGTTTACATCACGGGCTGAATACAGGCTAATGCTGCGGGAGGATAATGCGGATTTGAGGTTAATGGAAACCGGTCATGAATTGGGCCTAATCGACCATGATACATTAAAAGATGTAAATGAACGAAAAAAGCAGATTTCCAAAGAGATTAAAAGAATAAAAAAAACCGTGATAAAGCCGGCCAAAAATATAAACGATTATTTGGTCAATCAAGGGACAAGACCGTTAAAAAGCGGCATCTATCTGGATCAGCTTCTAAAAAGGGCGGAGATCGATTACCGTACCGCACATAAGCTGGCCAAAAGCCCTTACAACATTAGTGAATCTGTTGCCCGACAGGTGGAAATAGAGATCAAATACGAGGGGTATATCAAGCGGCAACTCAAGGAAATCGAAAAATTCAAGAACCTGGAACGAATGAACATACCAGAAAATTTTGATTTTACAACGGTGCACGGACTTTCAAATGAACTCAAAGAAAAACTTTCTGCCATAATGCCTTCTTCACTCGGCCAGGTTTCCCGCATAGATGGAATCACCCCGGCGGCGCTTTCTGTAATTATGATTTCCCTCAAAGCTGCTGAGAAATATCCATCCAAAACCGGAAATCAAAAAATCGAATGATCCTTGACACCTAATGCTTTTCAACTTATTTTGAAGTCTCACAAAGGTTTACGATAAAATTGAGGTAATTTTAAGATGTCTGAAACAGATTATTATAAAATACTCGGAGTAAATAAAAACGCTTCTGAAGAAGATATTAAGAAGTCTTATCGGAAGCTTGCAATGAAGTATCATCCCGACCATACAAAAGGGAATAAAAACGCCGAAGAAAAATTTAAAAAAATAAGTGAAGCATATGCTGTTCTGAGCGACAAGGAGAAACGCAAACAGTATGATACGTTTGGCGCCACAGGATTCCAGCAGCGTTTTTCACAGGAAGATATTTTTAAGGGATTCGATTTTGACAGTATACTCAGTGAGTTGTTTGGAAAAGGCCGGGGTTTTTCCGGCCGGGGTAACGGCATGAGGTTTTCCTTTGGAAGGGGAACCCCATTTGACGGTTATCAGAGACAACAGAAACCCCGGTCAAAAGGAGCAGACCTGGTATATGAGCTGCCGCTAACATTAGAGGAGGTAGCAACAGGAACAAGTAAAACCGTATCATACCAACATCAGGGACATAGTGAAAAAATTACGGTAAAGATTCCAAAAGGAATGATATCCGGCAAGAAACTTCGTGTTGCGGGCAAGGGTGATCCGGACCCATATGGCGGGCCTTCCGGAGACCTGTATATACAGTCCAAAGTGATGGGTCATGCGGTTTATGATTCTAAAGGGTATGATCTTTATATGTATAGAGAAATAAAACTGAGCGAGGCGCTCCTCGGATCGAGTATTTCTGTTCCTACACTCAGCAAAAAAGAATTAAGCTTGAAAATACCTCCCGGAACAAAACACAAAACCAAGATGCGTCTTGCGGGGCACGGACTTCCCCATATGAATAGTAAAGACATGGGGGATCTTTATGTGTATATCCGGGTAAACATGCCGGTAAAGCTTACTAAAAAGCAAAAAAAACTGATTGAACAGTTGGCAGAGGTCGGCCTGTAAGAAATTAAATTAATTGACAAGAGTGACTAAGAATCCTAAAATTTACAAAGGATTAACCGGCTTACTGAAAAGGGTTGAACGGGGGAATCGCACGGAAACACCTTGGCGGCTCAACCAAGCCTTTAATATTCATAATTTCTAATTATGATTGAACTTATTCCGGTTTTGAATAAAAATGATATCGACAAAATGGTCGCTCGGGTTGCGCGCAAGATTTCATCTGACTATCTGGATAAGGAACTTATTCTCATCGGGATCTTAAAAGGGGCGTTCGTCTTTTTATCTGATCTTGTTCGGCATCTCACCATTCCGGTTAAACTTGATTTCATAAGGGTTTGCAGCTACGGCTCCAGCGATTCATCCTCAGGGAATATCCGTTTAACAAAAGAAATCGAGATTGATATTACTGATAAAAATGTACTGCTTGTAGAAGACATTGTCGATACAGGCTTGACTTTATCGTATCTCATCGATTATTTAAAAACGTTTAATCCAAAAACTGTTAAAATTTGTGCCCTGATTAACAAACACGAGCGTCGTAATGTAAATATTAAAATCCACTATGCCTGCCATGAAGTGGCTGAAGGATTCCTTGTGGGTTATGGCCTCGATTATAATGAAGACTATAGATATTTAGCGGGGATTTATCACCTAAAATTATAAGTGGTGGGGTATAATATGATTATTACCTGTAAGGCATGTAACGCCAGTTTCAATTTAAATGAAAGCCTTCTAAAACCAGAGGGCTCTAAAGTTCGATGCTCAAAATGTAAAGAAGTTTTTATGGCCTATCCACCTGCGCCCCCGGAAGAGCTTATTAAAAAACCGGAGGAAATATCATCGGACCTTGATCTTAAATTGGAACAAGAGACCGGGGACTCTGAAGCCGGCCAGTTGGAGAGTTCAGAGTTCGCTGAACTTGATTTGCCAGACCTGGAAAAATTATTTGCAGAGGAAGAAGTTCTGGAAGAACAAGGGGAACCTGACGGAGGCATTGAAGATTTTGAACTGGATCTGGATTTTGACCCCGAATCTGAAAAGCCGCCCGATCATGTCAAGGCCGAAGCCGAGGTCGGGAAACCGGACGAACTCGATCTGTCGGATATGGAAGCGCTGCTGGATAAAACTCAAGTTCCGGAAGAACAAGGTGATACGGATGAGGCTATTGAAGATTTTAAACTGGATCTGGAGTCAGAACCTGAAAAGCCACCCGAGCATGTCGAGGCGGAAGCAAGGATCGAAGAACCGGATGAGCTTGATCTGTCGGATATAGAGGAATTGCTCGATTTAGAAGAACCGGAAACTGAGGGAAAAGACTGGATGGAGCCGGAAGAACTTGAACTTGAATTGGATACGGATACGGAACCCGAGATTGAAAAGGTTCTCGAGGATGATGGGGCGAGTGTCGAATCTGAAGCGTTGGAAGAAATTGATTTATCAGATATAGAGGAGATGTTTGAAACAGAAGAAGAGGAGACTGAAGAGGAGGCGGAACCCGTGGATTATTCCTTGGTGGAAGAGACATCAGAAGCTGAACTTGGTGAGATTGAAGCGGCTGCAGATAAACTCGAAACCGTCGAATTTTCTGAGATAGAGGAGGAAGAGCAAAGATTTGAAATTGAAGATACCGGACAGGATGATGTATCAGAAGAGGAAATTGTTGATGTACAACCGGTGGTGGCAACTGCAAAACCTGCTGCAGAAAAACGGATCAACAAGACGTTAATTGTCTTGTTGATCTTAGTGCTTTTGGGAGGCGGTGCGTATGGCACTTATGTTTTACTTGATTTTATGAATATTGAGATTCCTTTTGTCAGCAATTATTTTAAACCCCAAGTTTCGGATCCGGCTGGTAACCTCAAAATAGACACGTTGGATGTTGATAGTGCATTTGTAAAAAATGCCAAAGCAGGAAAGCTTTTTGTAATAACCGGTAAAATTAAAAATGGATATTCAGATGCTCGAAGCCATATTAAAGTAACGGGGAAACTGTATACAAAAGGAAAAGTTCTTGTTCAGAAAGAGACCGTTTTTTGCGGAAATATTCTGTCGGATATTGAACTTTCTAATCTGGAGCTTTCAGCGATTAAAAAGCGATTGTCCAATCGCATTGGCGATAATAAATCCAATATAGGGGTTAAACCCGGCCAAGAGTTGCCGTTTATGATTGTATTCAGCGATCTGCCGGACAATCTGGAAGAATTTGCTATTGAGGCCGAAGGGTCGATACCACAATAATCGATGCCTCAAATTTGCTGAAAATCGCAAAGCCATTTTATAACTTGACTAAATAAAAGCAAGCTGTTAGAAAAGCCGATCCAAAAATTTGAGAGTCTGTTGTATAGATATGTTGAAAAAAACTTATGCAACACAACCGGCCATTGATACTGTGTTTAAAAAACTTTGAGATTTATCGTGGCGATGTAGCTCAGACGGTCAGAGCATGCGGCTCATATCCGCAGTGTCCGGGGTTCGATTCCCTGCATCGCCACCACAGATTAAGAAAAGCTATAATATCAAGAGATTATGGCTTTTTCATTTTTGCAGGGTGCGGATAGGGTGCGGACAGGTGCATATCTATCTGCACTTTGGGTACGTTGTACGAAACCGATTTGCAGTAGCTTTC
>JASFHC010000140.1:0-6618 GCA_050123435.1 Desulfobacterales bacterium | reverse complement strand
TGCAGAAAATAAATAATCCGATGCCTGAATGTGCCCTGGTCTCTCTGGATGTGCAATCCGGTGGCATACTTACCATGATCGGCGGCAAGGATTTTTACAAAAGCCCATTTAACCGGGCAACCAGCGCAAAAAGGCAGCCCGGATCAGCATTCAAACCGATTGTCTACGCCTATGCCATCGAACATGGTTTTCCTCAGAGTAAAATCATTCTCGATGCACCGGTATCCTTTAAAATTGCAACCCGACGAAACCACTGGAGTCCAAAAAACTTTTCAGGAGATTACAAGGGTGAGATCACGCTTAGAATGGCGTTAAGTCTTTCGCGTAACATACCCGCAATCCGATTAATCGAGATGCTGGGGCCTTCATCAGTGGCCAGGTTTGGATACACTCTCGGCATCGAATCCACCCTCTATCCGAATCTTTCCCTTGCCCTCGGCACATCGGAAGTAACGCTTATAAATTTAACAGCCGCCTATTCGATTTTCCCCAACAAAGGAGAGTTGATCAAACCTTACGGCGTTATGGAAGTCGTTGATCAAAGCGGACGGCTTGTATTTCGTGTAAAACCCCTAAAAAAAGTGGTCATGTCCAGAGCAGGCGCAGCCATCATGACAGATATGCTTAAAGGGGTGATCCAGGAAGGCACGGGGAAAAAAGCACGGTCAATTACCCGTCCGGTTGCCGGGAAAACAGGTACCACCAACGAATGTAAAGATGCACTTTTTATTGGTTTCTCACCATCGATTGCAACCGGGGTATGGGTAGGTCAAGATGCTTTTGTTACAATCGGGAAACGGGAAACCGGCGCCAAAGCAGCCCTCCCTATTTGGATCGAATTCATGACCAAAGCACTTGATAGAAAACCGCTTCAATACTTTGACATATCGGATGACCTGGTTAACGTACGCATGAATCCCTTTACCGGACTGCTTGCATCTGACGATTCACCCGGTGCGGTCACAGCTCTTTTCAAGAAAGGAACAGAACCCAAAAAAATTCACTGAAATTCAAGATAAAGTTAACGCATTTGATTTTGGTTCAGCGTAGCGACGGCGTGTGTCTCTTGGAAACCGACTGACTGTTTGAGGGGCGTTAGCACGCGTTGGGCCGAGCCGTATATAATTATGACTTAAAAAATCAGTGCAATAATTTAGCGAACAATTGTTCTTAATAACATTTGCGCGACTCGGGCTTACGGGTGCTTAAGCACAAGTTTCAGTCGGTTGGAAAGAGATATACACCGTCGTGGAGCGTTTTCCCTGTATTGGGATTCAGATACCTTTAACCTGAAGTTCAAGATACCTGTTATTGACTTATATTGCTTTTTCAAATAAATAGAATTTCATATTACTTAAGCCATAAAAGCCCGCCCTCCTGCCAAGCGGAGTAAGGCGGACGGGCCGAAACCAATAATATTTGCCACGAAGCTTTGTGACGAAAGGAAAAAAGTTAATACAGATTTTACTTAAATGGACACCGGAAAAATAAGGACAATCATGATTCGAAAAGCCAAAATAAAGGATATAAAAGCCATTCACAAGCTTCTTCAAAATTACGGCCGAAAGGGAGAGCTTCTGCCGCGCCCTCTAAGTGTCCTATACGACCATGTCAGGGATTTCTCGGTTTATGTGGATGAAAAACATGACGAGGTTATCGGCTGTTGCTCGCTACAGTTCTGCTGGGATGATCTTGCCGAGATACGATCTCTTGCCGTCCATCCCGACCATATTGGGAAAAAAATAGGGTCCAATCTTGTGGAAGCAATGCTTTCCGAAGCAAAATCCTTTGGGATAAAAAAAGTGTTTGCACTCACTTACCGCGAGGAATTTTTTAAAAAATTCGGATTTATGCAAATAGATAAATCAAAACTCCCGTTGAAAATCTGGGCCGACTGCATCATGTGTGTAAAATTCCCGGACTGCGACGAAACTGCAATGATGAGAGAATTAGATCAGGTATAAATGACATTCAAGGGAAGCGGAGGGTATTTCCACACACCCGGTTTTGGAACAATATGTTGCCCGCCGACGCTCAGCCAGTTCAAATCCGGTTTGATTTCGCGTAGCTTTCCGTCATCAGGCATCCTTGCATGATTGGTAAATGAATACGTTGCCTGGAATATGCAGATACCGTACTTTTTTTGACGGTCTATTACATAATTTTTCTTGAACGTTCGGGCCGAAATATTCTTTGCCTCCGCAATCTGGTCCATTTCACTGTTCTTAAATTTCATCAGAAGCAGTTTTGAAACGCCCCTTTCGGAAATTCGTATCAAGGCTCTGGACTCGCTGCTTCCTGCATAAACCGTAGTAATACAGGGGATCCGTTTTAAATACTGTGCCGCAACAATCGCTGCAGTCCTTCTGCCGCCAATATCCACTGGAAGACAATAATACTCAAAGAACTTCTTCTGGATGTCTTCCGCGTATTTATCTCCTTTTTCATATAAATCCTTGGATATATAGCGAAGACTGCGTGCCAAGTCTTCGGCTGCATCTGCAATCGGCCAATCGATACGCACATGAAAATGTGACATGCTGAATCTATTTTTAGTCCTTCTGGTTGGATCTCGCTGAATAAGAAGTGCATAATCCACGGGAAGCAGCATTTTTAATAAATCATGAAAATGGGCTGACTCTAAATATTTCTGTTTTGAATCGAATTTAGTTGACAGCGAAAGCTTCCCATAACGGAGAAGATTAAGTTTAGTGGTTTTGTTCGTTTCAAAGAACCGGATATATTTCTTGTGACCCGGAGGGATGGTCTCTTCCATAAAAATTACTAAAAAAGAGTTTTGGCATTCATGCTCCACAGTCGGGATGCGCGCACGGGGCTTTAACTCGCGTTTTTCTACAAACGGGTAATTGATTTTTTTACAACGAAAATTATTATAGGAATCTAACAGAGCATATTTAACCATCTGCTGATCCAGCTCATCCCGCAAAAGTTCATAATAAGAACGCCTTAATCTGTTTGCCTGGCTAAGCTCTTCCCTTACACCCCAGAATGCCAATCTCGCCCCCTGACAGCCCGCCTCAGGCGGATACTCTTTTTTTAGTTTTTTATAATAGCACTATATTAGAAAATCGTCAACAGCATACGATCTTCATTTACTGTTAAACTTCTCAATCCAATCATATACCCTTTCCCGATAACGGTAGGCTAAAAAAATTAGGACAAGGCATACACTTACTATAAACGCAAACCAACCGTATCTCTGTTCAAAAATATACGATCCCTGAAGACTGAGCATTAGTGTCCCGGGCATTCGTCCGACAGCTGTGAGTATAATGAAAATTTTTAAATGGATGGCGCTTAATCCAAGAAATAAACACAGATAGTCCTTAGGAAACCCCGGAAAAAGAAATAAACAAAATAAAACGATAACGCCCTGGCGTTTTACGAGGTTATCCATTCGTTCTAATTGAGCCGGAAGAATAAGTTTCCTTACAAATCTTTTTCCCAGAAAACGACCAATCGTAAAATTGATCAACGACCCTATTGTCAAACCGATACTCGAATATAAAAATCCTTTTGCCGCCCCGAACAAAAATCCTCCGATAAAGCCCGTTGCTTCACCCGGGAAAGGGGCCAGCAAAACCTGGAGAGCCTGAATGATAATAAAAACAACCGGCGCACCCGTACCGAAGGATGTGATAAAAGCTTTTACTTGCTCTCTATCGGTTAAAATATCATAGAAATGGGTGATATTCTCCCACAGAGGTATGCGGTACAAATATCCTAGCACAACAAGGATGCAACCAACCACAACCGTAATTAATTTTAAAATATTTTTACTTGTCACTCGTCACAGAACATTCGCCATGGGAGTATTGCCGGTTTGCAAAAATAGTTCTCGGCCGTTAAGATATTTATTTATTGAAACTTGGCGTTGATATAAGGTTTCAGGTGTCAGGTGTCAGTATAAGAAACGTATTATCTGTTACGCTGACACCTGAAACCTGACACCTGAAAACCGCACGCAGTGTCCGTATAAAATAAACTGATGCCATTCATCCGTTGTCAACCTGTTAATCATTAATTTACAATCTATACGTCCAATGCAGCCACGGCCGGCAGGACTTTACCTTCCAAAAGAGCAAGAAAAGCGCCTCCGCCGGTCGAGATATATGTTATTCTGTCAGTTTCACCGCTCTCGTGTACGGCAACATCGGTATCGCCACCGCCAACGATTGAGAGTGCATGAGAATTGGCCACACTGTTAGCCATGGCGAATGTCCCACGGCTGAATGCATCCATTTCAAAAACACCCATAGGGCCGTTCCATATAATGGTTTTGGCATTATATAAAATTTCGTCATAAAGCCTGGATGTTGCGGGACCGATATCCATTATCATCCATTCACTTGGGATCTCCTGTATGGGGACGATCTTGATTTCAGCTCTGGCATCAAAATGGCTTGCCACCACAGCATCTACGGGAAGATAGAACTTTATACCGCTCTCAGCCGCCTTTTTCATTATAGACGCAGCGAATTCAATAAGATCAATTTCTATTTTCGACTTTCCCAAATCGTGGCCGGAACTTTTGAGGAATGTATTTGCCATGGCCCCGCCGATAATTATTTTGTCAACATGATGCAAAATATTTTCCAGTGCCCCGAGTTTGCTCGAAACCTTTGCTCCTCCTACAATGGCAACCACAGGGCGTTGCGGATCGGCCATTGCTCGTTTAAAATAGTTGAGTTCCTTTTGAAGCAAAAATCCGGCTCCGGATACCGGAGCATATTTTGTTATAGCGACAACCGATGCATGAGCCCGGTGAGATACGGCAAATGCATCATTTATATAAATATCACAAAGCTCGGCCAGTGCCTTTGCAAATGCATCATCATTTTTCTGCTCCTCTGGATGGAATCTTAAATTTTCGAGGAGCACAATATCGCCTGTTTTCATTTTATTTACAAGCGTTTTTATCTCGGAACCGATACAATCTTTTGCCATTGTAACTTTTTTTCTAAGTAATCTGCCCAAGCGCTTGGCGACGGGAGAAAGGCTGAGTTCAAGCACCATCTTCCCCTTGGGCCTGCCCATGTGTGAAGCGATGATTAGCTTTGAATTATGGTCCAGTGCATATTCTAATGTCGGTAAAACAGCACGAATCCGGGAATCATCGGTGATATTCTGATGCTCATCCATAGGAACATTGAAATCCACCCTGAAAAAGACTTTTTTGTCTGAAAGATCTATATCTTTAATCGTTTTCATGAGTTCGCCCCCCTTGACCCTCCCCTTTGATTTTCTTTTCTAATCTGCGCTTTATATCTTTCTTTTTAGACCATCTTTCCAGAAAACCCATCGTACCGGATGTATATGCCCTGTCGATGAATTCTTCTCGGACCTTGAGTCCGCCGACTCCATCAATGGCTGATCTTAAACACTTTGTTTTGTGAGGACATAACAGACAGGCCTCAGGAGTATTTCGAAACCCGTTCCTGCCTTTTGGAAAAACAGTTTCGAGTTCGCCAAAGCAGGCGGGAATTTTTTTGTCTACCTCTTTATTGGCCATTGTTTTTATACCTTGAATTTTGCTGGTGGACATTGCCAGGCAATTATGGCTTTGCGCCTATTTATTTTGTATATCAAATTCCCGATTCATCCGTGCAATATAGCCTTGATCCGCAAAACTGAAGTGCCGGTTATCTCCTATGATCAAATGTTCGTGAACGGTAATACCGATTGCTCTACATGCAAAAATTAACTGACGTGTGATGGAAATATCTTCCGGAGACGGATCGGGATCGCCTGAAGGATGATTGTGGGCAAAAATAAGAGCTGCGGCGTGATGATTAAGGGCTGCAAGTATTACCTCTCGCGGATAAACCGAACTCGCAGTTAACGTTCCTTCAAACAGGATTTCCGTGGCAAGAACCCTGTTTTTGGCATCAAGAAAAAGAACCATGAAGCATTCACGACTTTTCTCTCTTATGCCGTGGTAAAGATAATCAAACAGTTCTCTGGAGTTGTTCAAGGGGTCTTTATGGATTAACCGTTTTTCAAGATAACGGTCTGCAACCGCTTTTATCAGCTTGATCCCCAGCAGATTTTTAGGGCCGATCCCGGGCACTTCACAAAGCGCTGCCGGTGAAGCTTCAAGCACCCCCTGAAGCGTTTTAAATCGTTTTATTGAAGCCTTGGCAGCATCCTTGCAGTCTTTTCGAGGAGTAGCAAGTGTCAAGAGCAATTCAATAACTTCATAATCATGAAAGCCGGACAGACCTGAAGTGAGAAATTTTTTCCTCAGCCTCTCCCGGTGCCCTTTTCCCTTATGCGGTCCGACGCGTTCCATTTCGGGCTGCCCATCGAAAATCGCATCTTTTTTCATAAGCCAATCAAGTTAATTCGCTTCGATTACAATTGGAATGTTGGGACACTGATCCCGGTAAAATAAAAAAAGTTCACTTGGGCAATGTGCGAGTTAAAAATATAAGTCTAAAAAACTCCCCGACCCTCGTTTAATTAACATCGAGTTCGTGTTTAAGGTCGCGGGTCATTAGCCTGTGTACGGCCTCTTTGGGAGAGACATCGTTGTAAAGAATATGATAGACTTCGTGGGAAATCGGCATGTCTACACCAAGTCTGCACGACAGGTTG
>JASFHC010000139.1:0-6629 GCA_050123435.1 Desulfobacterales bacterium | reverse complement strand
TTGTCTTTTATAGTTAATTATAAGTCATTGTATCGATGGGCTCCCGCAATCTATGTAGTGTGCATATTGCTTTTGATATACGTTTTAATGATGGGGAAATATGTGGGGGGAGCAAGGCGCTGGCTCGTATTGGGTCCTATTTCAATTCAACCTTCAGAACTGGTCAAGATTGCCGTGATCATCAGTCTGGCAAGATACTATTCCAAATTTTCAGATACCAGAGGTTTTACTTTGCGAGGACTTTTTACCCCTTTGATATTGACGGCAATTCCTTTTATTCTAATCGTTAAACAACCGGATTTAGGGACAGCCATGGTGTTGGTTTTGATTGCCGGTTTCATGACTGTTTTTGTAAAAATTGAAAGACGCTCGCTTTTATGTATTGTTTCTACGTGTACGATAACCGGTCCTTTGGTCTGGTTTTTGCTGAAAGGTTACCAGAAGAAACGGATATTAACATTTATAAATCCAGACAGTGACCCGCTGGGCGCAGGCTATCATATTATACAATCTAAAATTGCCATAGGTTCCGGCATGATCTTCGGCAAAGGATATTTGAAAGGAACTCAGAACGCCCTCTCCTTTTTACCTGAGCAGCATACGGATTTCATATTTTCAGTTTTGGCTGAGGAATGGGGATTTGTGGGGTCGGTGGTTATGCTTTTTCTTTTTCTTATACTTATTATCTGGGGATTAAACATTGCTTATAGATGCAGAGATCCTTTTGGCACTATTCTGGCTGTAGGCATCACGGCAATGATGTTCTGGCAGATTTTTATTAATGTTGGGATGGCTATGGGCCTGATGCCCATTGTCGGTGTGACCCTGCCGTTTATCAGTTATGGAGGGTCATCGATCGTTAGCATAATGATTTGTGTCGGCCTTTTAATGAGTATAAGCATGAGGCGTTTCCTGTTTGAATGATCACGAAACATGATGCGTGACTTAACCGGACAATTTGCTCTCAGCTATTTTCTGTAGATTTACTTTTTCAAAGGTCTCATATCCCAATAGCCTAAAAGGATGGACTGCACCGACTTGTCCAAGTAATGGAGGTCGTATGAAAAAAACGAAGAAGCCCCAAACCATAAACACTTTGCTGGGAGCCGGTACCAGTATTGAAGGGACAATCGAGTTTGATAATACCGTCAGGCTGAACGGAAATGTTAAAGGAAAAATTAGCAGCAAGCAAGGTACGGTGATTGTAGGGGAAAAGGCTGTCGTAAACTCAGAGATAATTGTTGATATCGCAATAATCATGGGTGAGGTAAACGGTACAATCCATGCAAAGAAAAAAATTGAAATTTATCCGCCGGGTCGTGTTACAGGTGATATTCAGGCTCCGGTTATTTTGATTGAATCCGGCGTTGTTTTCAATGGAAATTGTTTTATGAAAGTCTGAACTCCTTGTTTTATCAATGTAACAGATACAATTTTAACGGGAAATAAGGCATAAAAGAAAAATTAAAAAAAACCTTTGACAACCTGTATAACTGATGTTATAGACCGCCGAGTTAAAAACATGAGTTTGTGTAAATTGCGTTTACAGGTTTCACGGATGGAGGATCTATAGATGAAAATAGTTGGTTTAAACCGAAAAGGTTGGATTATTTTCTATTTTATATTAGCCTCTCTATTGTTTGCGGGAGTTGCGTTTGGCGCAGGTGGAATAACGGTTATTCCCGATTGGACGCTTTTCGTTCAAATCGCCAATTTTCTCCTTATTGTATGGGTGTTAAATATTATTTTATTCAGGCCGATTCGAAACATTCTGATCCAAAGAAAAGAAAAAATTACCAGCCTTGAGCAGAATATTGAGACTTCAGACAGGGAAGCACAGGAAAAAAACGAGGCCTTTGATTCGGGGATTAGAGATGCCAGGGCTAAAGGGTTAAATGAAAAGAATGCCCTGTTAAATGAGGCTGCCGACGAAGAAAGGGAGATAATCGATAAAATTAATCAAAAGGCTCAGGCAGACCTTGCCGAGGTGCGTGAAAAAATTGCAAAGGATGCCGAGGCGGTAAGGGCATCTTTACAAAAGGAGATTGATTCCTTTGCAAATGCAATTGGAGAAAAAATTCTGGGGAGGGCTCTTTAATGAACCTGATTAATCAAAGACGGTCCGGTGTTGGTGGCAAGAATCCGATTATAGCAAAAGGTTCGGCCATGGCGGTGATATTGGCCGTGTTTTTATTCTGTTTTATCTTTATCGGGCCGGTTGCAGCATCGTCAGAAGCCGAGGGTGGCCATGAAGGAGTTAAAGGATGGGTTGCGACGGATACCTACCGGGTCATGAATTTTACTGTTTTGGTGGTCGGCCTTTTTTTTCTGTTACGCAAGCCGGTATCTCAGGCACTTGATTCCAGAATCAAAGGCATAAAAGATCAGCTCAGCGAACTGGAGGCTAAGAAAGAAGGTGCCGAAAAAGAGTTGGCAAAATACACGGAAAGGCTTTCTCATTTGGAACAGGAAGCCGAGAAGCTTATAGAAGATTATATAAGACAGGGGAACGAGGCCAAGGCGAGAATTATTGACGAGGCGAAAAAGACTGTCGAGAAACTAGAAGAACAGGCTCGCCGCAATATTGAGCATGAGTTCAAACAGGCCAAAATAAAGCTGCATCAAGATATACTCGAAAAGGCGCTTGTTAATGCCGAAACGTTAATAAAGAATAAAATCACATCCCAGGATCAGGATCAATTGGTGGATGAATATTTAGAGAAGGTGGTGGCATAATGAAGAACTTAAAAATAGCCCGGCGTTATGCCAAGGCACTTCTGATTATCGGCAAAGAGGATGATAAGGCTGAGACCTATAAAGAAGAACTTGATCGATTTTCAGAGTTAATTGCGAGTCAAAAAGAGCTTGAGCAGGCAATTATAAACCCCCTTTATGACGTGGGAGGCCGTAAAAAAGTATTGCAAGCAATCATTGATAAAGTAAATATTTCCAAAGTGATGGCATCTTTTCTGCTTTTGCTGTTTGACAAAGGGCGGTTTGGATTTTTAAGTGATATCAATGAGTTTTATAAAAAACTGGCCGATGAACTAAAAGGCGTCGTGCGTGCCAGTCTGGTTTCGGCCACTGAGTTGTCATCCGAAACCGTTGACAAAATCCGTACTACCCTGTCGAAAAGGACAGGTAAAGATATTATTCTGGAGGTTGAACAAGACCCCAGCCTTATTGGGGGAATTGTCTCCCGAATAGGTGATCTCGTTTTGGACGGTAGCATCAAAACACAATTACTCAATATGAGAGAATCTTTAAAAAGGGGTGAGAGTGTATAATGGAACTAAAAGCTGAAGAAATAAGTCAGATCATTAAGGAACAGATTACGGATTACGACAAGAAAGTTGAATTGAGTGAAACAGGAGTTGTCTTGTCGGTGGGTGATGGTATTGCCAGAGTGTATGGTCTGGATAAGGTTATGGCGATGGAATTGGTTGAATTCCCGGGCGGCATTTACGGTCTTGTGCTGAACCTTGAGGAAGACAATGTGGGCGTTGCCGTTATGGGTGATGACTTTGATATCAAAGAAGGTGACATGGTCAAGCGTACCGGCCGCATTGCTGAGGTCCCTGTGGGAGAAGCCGTCCTGGGACGGGTGGTTTCGGCCGTGGGCGAGCCCATCGATGGCAAGGGACCCATAGATACCAAGGAAACCAGACGGGTCGAGATGGTTGCGCCGGGTGTTATTGCCAGAAAGGGCGTTCACGAACCCATGTACACCGGAGCCAAAGCTGTTGACGCCATGACACCGGTGGGCCGCGGCCAGCGGGAACTAGTCATCGGTGACCGCCAGATCGGTAAAACGGCGCTTGTGGTGGATGCCATCATTAACCAAAAAAATACGGATGTTTACTGCATTTATGTGGCCTGCGGGCAAAAGAAATCAACGGTTGCTCAGGTCGTGGCCGCCCTTGAAAAACACGGAGCCATGGAATATACCACAGTTGTTGCCGCCTGTGCCAGCGACCCGGCGACATTGCAGTATATCGCCCCTTATGCGGGATGCGCCATGGGAGAATATTTCCGGGACAAAAACATGCATGCGCTCATCATTTATGATGACCTTTCAAAACAGGCGGCGTCATATCGCCAGGTTTCGCTTCTTTTAAGACGTCCGCCAGGTCGTGAAGCCTACCCCGGCGATATTTTTTACAATCACTCTCGCCTGCTGGAGCGAGCTGCCAAGCTCAACGACGAACTGGGAGCCGGTTCTCTGACAGCGCTTCCGATTATTGAGACCCAGGCCGGTGACGTGTCCGCATATATTCCGACCAATGTTATTTCCATTACCGACGGGCAGATCTTTCTTGAGCCCGGCCTGTTTTTTGCGGGTGTTCGGCCGGCAATTAATGTCGGACTTTCGGTGTCGCGTGTGGGGGGTGCGGCTCAGGTCAAGGCCATGAAACAGGTAGCCGGTACCCTGCGGCTGGATTTGGCCCAGTATCGAGAGCTTGAAGCGTTTGCCGCTTTTGGAAGCGACCTGGACAAAGCGACTCAGGCACAGCTTGCTCGTGGAGAAAGACTTGTTGAAATTTTGAAGCAGCCCCAGTTTCAACCGCTTCCGGTTGAAAAACAGGTGACCATACTTTATGCGGGTACAAAAGGTTTCCTCGACAAATATCCGGTGAACGTTTTAGAAAAATATGAGGCCGGTCTGTACTCTTTTATAGAAGACAGGTATGCTCAGATTTTTACTGAAATTTCGGAGAAACAGGAAATATCAGAGGAGCTTGACAAAGTCATGACTGAAGCCTTGAACGCTTATGATGAGGAGTTCAAGGATACAATCAAATAGTTGTTTGTTGTTTATTGATTTGTATAAAACAGGTAATCGAAACAGAATAACAAATAACTTGAATTATAAAGGCTGATTTGTATGGCGACGTTAAAAGAGGTCAAAACAAAAATAGGTGCGGTAAAGAAGACAAAGCAAATCACAAAAGCCATGAACATGGTGGCTGCTTCCCGATTGCGCGGCGCCCAGCTTAATATGGAGGGCTTTCGCCCATATGCTGAAAAATTCGCTGAAGTTCTTGGAGGTCTTTCAGGAAGAGCAGGCGAGGAAATAAATCCGCTTCTGTTGCCGCATGAGGAAGTCATAAAGAAACATATTATTTTGTGTACTTCCGATCGGGGCTTATGCGGCGGTTTCAACTCACACCTTATTTCCAAAGCAGAATCATTTATGAAGGAGGCGGGAGAGGATATAGAGTTCTCCGTTACAAACTTTGGCAAAAAGGGACGTGATAGGTTTCGTAAAAAACAAATTCCTATCATCAGCGAGCATATTGGGGTCATTGGGACCGTGATTAAGTTCAATATTGCTTCCACAGTCGGCAAAGGCTTGATAGACGGATTTCTTAATGGAGAATATGACGAGGTCTATGTTGTTTTTTCAGAGTTCATCAGCATGGGACGACAGGTGGCGACAATAAAACAGCTGCTTCCCATACCACCGTTGGAGACGGATGAAGAGGAGACCGAAGACCAGGACAAGCCGTATCTGGCGGAGCATATTTGTGAGCCGTCTCCTGATGAACTTCTGGGTGAGTTACTGCCAACGAGCGTATATGTCCAATTGTACAGAGCGTTACTGGAGACATCCACCAGTGAACATGCCGCACGGATGATGGCCATGGACAATGCGTCAAAGGCTTGCGACGATATGATAGACAATCTAACTCTGGCCTACAACAAGGCACGGCAGGCAGAAATTACCGCTGAGTTGATGGATATTGTCGGCGGTGCCGAGGCCCTTAGAGGATAAACCTGGGAAATAGTCACTCGTTGTTTGTTGATCTATTAACAAATGACAAATAACAGATTCGGAGGTCTATAGATGGGAGAGAATATAGGTAAAGTTATGCAGGTTATGGGGCCTGTGGTTGATGTGGAGTTTGAACAGGGTAAACTCCCTACGATTCTTACTTCACTGCTGATAAGCAACCCAGCCATCAGCGATGAAGCTGACAATCTTGTTGTTGAGGTTGCTCAGCATCTGGGCGATAATGTTGTTCGTACCATTGCAATGGATGTAACCGACGGTCTTGTCAGGGGGATGCCGGTTAAGGATACGGGCAAACCCATATTAATGCCGGTGGGTGAAGCCGGACTCGGAAGGGTTCTTAATGTGGTCGGAAGGCCGGTGGACGGTTTGGGGCCGGTTAGCCAGGAAAAGGTGTTGCCCATCCATCGTCACGCCCCGAAATTTACAGAGCAGGATACAACGGTTCGTGTTCTCGAGACCGGTGTTAAGGTTATTGATTTGCTGGTGCCATTCCCCAGAGGGGGAAAAATGGGAATGTTCGGGGGCGCCGGTGTGGGAAAAACCGTTATCATGATGGAAATGGTGCACAATATTGCCATGCAGCACGGCGGTATTTCCGTTTTTGCCGGCGTTGGAGAGAGGACTCGTGAAGGGAATGACCTTTACCATGAGATGAAGGATTCCGGAGTTCTTCCCAAGGCCGCCCTGATTTACGGGCAGATGACCGAACCTCCGGGAGCCAGGGCGCGAGTTGCACTTTCAGCCCTGACCGCTGCGGAATATTTCAGGGATGAAGAAGGGCAGGACGTTCTTATTTTCATCGACAACATTTTCCGGTTTACCCAGGCCGGTT
>JASFHC010000138.1:0-6643 GCA_050123435.1 Desulfobacterales bacterium | reverse complement strand
TTCTTTGCCATGTGATCCTCCTTATATGTCGGTTAGGATGAAAAGATGACTAGTATAAGCAAGATATTAGCAATAAAACTATTTGATAATATATAAAAAGTCAAGTTATACAATTTTTATGATAGATTCAGAATATAAAAACACACAAAGCATGAACAGATAGTAATAAAGCGTTGAAAATAAGAACCTTTCATGATAATTTGATCATGATTGAACAAAGACATATCATTGAAATTTTTCTGTTGACGGATAACGCCTGATCGAGTTTTTACCCGATTAGGATTTGAAGTGATACTGAATGTCTTATGAGCAATACCCGGATGAAAGAAGCAGAAAAACAACAAGGTTCCGAAAAAGCAGGACGACTGTTACAAAAGTATAATATCCGTGAGTTTGTTGAGCGTGTAAAAAAGCTCGAGGGTGATCCCCATTATATTGCCATGGGTATGGCTATCGGGGTTTTTGTGAGCATAACCCCTACCATGCCGTTTCATACAGTTATCGCCGTGGCTCTGGCGTTTATTTTGCGTGGAAGTAAAGCCGCCGCTGCCATTGGTGTCTGGTTTTGCAACCCGATTTCTGCACCTTTTTTTTACCTGGGAAGTTACAAGACAGGAATGTTTATTTTCGGCCATTCAGCGCCCTTTGACGCAAAATACGAATCGGTTTTAGAACTTTTAAAGCTTGGGGTTGATGTCACTATAGCAATGGTAGTCGGTGGAATAATATTGGGAATTCTTCCTGGGTTTGCCTCATATTTTATAACGCATAAAATTATTACAACCATACGATCGCGCAAAGCGGCGAGACTTTAATCTTTTTTTTCAATTCCATTATTACATTCATATGAAGCTATGACCTCACCAAGAACACTACTAATTTTTCATAATATCAGACCTAAAAAACAACTGGGGCAGCATTTTTTGGTGAATCAGACCACTGCAGAGATGATTGTGAATCGTTCCGGAATTTTATCGGAAGACATTGTTTTGGAAATAGGAGCAGGCCTGGGTGCGTTGACTATTCCTGTGGCCCGCATAGTTAAGCAGGTTTTTGCGGTCGAAATGGATCTCAAAATTATAGATATCCTGAAAACAGAGATTCTTGCGAGTAATCTTTCAAATGTTGTGATAATGGGAAAAAGCATTATGAAGATTGATATTAAATCACTGGCAGATACGGCCGGGCAAAAGATGGTGGTCATGGGCAACCTTCCCTATAACATATCTTCCCAGATTCTTGTTCAACTTATTAAATCCAGAGAGGCGTTAACTAGGGCGGTTATTATGCTACAGAAGGAGCTGGCCCAGCGCATTACTGCACAACCCGGCTGCAAGGATTATGGAAGACTTACCGTTATGCTCGGGTACTGTGCCAACATAAAAAAGATAGCGGATGTTAAGGCGTCACTTTTTTTCCCAAAACCCAAAGTAGATTCCGAGGTTCTTGAATTAAGATTTAAAAAAAGATTAAATTATCCCGCTAATGATGAAGCCGACTTCTTCAGTGTCATCAAAGCGGCTTTCGGAAACAGAAGAAAAATTCTTAAAAACGCGCTTGCGGCAAGCGCACTGAATATTGATGCAGCTACTGCCAAAAATATACTTCAAAGGTCGGACATAGATCCTGTTCGGCGGGCTGAGACACTTACTGTAGAAGAATTTGTTAGACTGAGTAATAATTTGGGACCTACTTAGTGTTCATCCAGAAATGAGGATTTTTGTTCAAGATCAAGGCATGTGAAAAAAATAACCACCCCAGTACGATCTGCCCGACCTACGGGGCAGGCAGGCATATGTTTAATATTCCGAGGAGTATTTTTTGAACATAACGCAGAGATTGGGCAAAAAGACCATTTATGGATGGACACTACTTAGGTTTCACTATAATTGTCGCTGCCTTTGCGTTATCCAGGTATTTCTTCGCAATATCTGACACCTCTTCTTTTGTAACAGAAGCATAATCTTTCATTATTGTGCGGCTCCAGTCGAGCTGTTGGGGATGTTTTTTGGAACCCGTAAGCACTGTATTAAGCCAGTAGTTATTGGTACGCATCATTTCTTTAATACTGGTAAAGGTTGGAGATAATGCCCGATGCAATTCACCTTGGGTGGTGCCATCAGTAGCGAGACCGGATACTATTTTCTTTATTTTGTTTACTAACATATTTGCTTCTTCAGGATTAATATAAACCCCCGCTTGAAAGACCCCATATTCCGGATAAGCCCGGCTTGGCCTGTTAAAGGCAAATGTAGAGTAAGCGGAGCCAAGCTTTTCACGGATTTGTTCGCGAAGCCTGTCCGAAACAATATCCGCCAGCACGGATAATCGGCGCGTTTTGCTTATATTCCACAAACCTTCAGTTGGGTAAGCGACAATTACCATGCCTTTGGGGATTTTTGTCGCAACAGATATCTTGAGAAATTGGCCGGCAGGGAATTCAGGCAATCTTGGCTCTGAGGATTCTTTGACTTGGGTATGCGGGGAAAGGGCTCCTAAATATTTAGCGGCAAGTTTTATGACCGAATCCATATCAAAATCTCCAACTACCGATACTTCCATGGTTCCGGTTTTTAGTGATGTCTCGATCCATGACCGGACATGCTCGAGGGTCAACCGCTTGAATTCTTCAAAAGAAGGAAGTCCGAAACGGCTGTCTCCTCCGGCAAGAAAGCGCCTTCCTGAAAGTACCATGGCGCCATGGATTGAACCCGAAAGTTCCAGATATTCCTGCCTGAACCGTTCCATAGAGAGAGTATAAGCATCTTCACGAAAACCCAAATCAACCAGATGTGCATAAAGGAGCTGAAACAACAAGGGGACTTCGTGAGTAACCGTTTCTCCTTTGAAGCAAAAATGGTCTTCCGCAACATCGAAAAAAACATTTGTGCTTTTTCCCGCCATGGCACGTTCAATCCCATCTTTGTCTAATGCTCCGAGTCCGCTTTCGTTAATTACCTTTGTACTTAGAGCAGCAAGGCCGGGTAATGGTTCGAAAATTTTGCCTGAACCAAAGACAAGATTAATCAGCACTTGATTTGCTTTAAAATCGGTTTTCTTGAGATTAAGGCGGACACCGTTCTTGAAATCGATCTGGACAATTTCAATATCGGGGATCTTTTTTATCCGGACAATCTGTCCTTCTTTTATAGGTTCCTGAAGATATGGAAACGTCACGGTTTTCTTTTCAGCCGGTCTTGATATTTTTACCTTATTGCTTTTGTAGTAAGCTGCAAGTATCTGAGAGCGGGAATCTTTATCCATTCCCGCCAATTCTGCATTGCCGGTTACCAGTATAAGCCTGTGTTCCGGTGCCCAGATTTCCTTGAAGGCGTCATGTATATGTTGTAAGGTCAGCGAGTTGACAAGCGGAGCAAAAAGTCCTTTTTTCTGTCCCGGCGACATAAATACTTGGTTTGCATTGAGGTTCCATAATATCTCTCGTGCCAGATGCCGGCTGTTGCGCGTGGAAGCTTTTTTTACTGCATTATCAAGTCCTGAAAGAAAATCTTTTTTTACCCTGTTCAATTCTGATTCAGTAAACCCGAATGTCAATGCCTTCCTTAAGGTTTGTTCGATAAGAAAAAGAGATCTCTTCCAGTTTTCCGGGCTGCACTCGGCGGTGATTTCAGCAAATTTAATTTGATTTAAAAAAATTCCTGAACTAATAGATGCGGAGGTAAAAGGAGTACCTGCTTTCCTGACCATAGCATTTAGGCGGTCCTGGACAATCCGATTGGCAATTTTTTCGATCAATCTCTGTTTTTGAAAGGCAAAAGAATCACTTTCTTTGGAGACCTTTTTCACAACTTCGATGCTAGTCGTCGTATTTCCTGCTTCTTTTTCAAGATGGTAAAAGGATTTTATTCCGAAATGGTTTATCTGTCCAACATCGGGCTCGGGCATAGGTGGCGCTCGGTCAGATAATGAGGAGAGATTTTCTTTTATTAGTGAAACTGCTGATTGGACATCAAAATCTCCCACCATTACAAGGATCATTTTCTCCGGCCTGTACCAGCTATCATAAAATGCCTTCAAACGCTTATGGTCAGCCTTGTTTAGTATTTCTTCCTTGCCCATAGGAAGTCTTTTAGATATTTTTGCATGAGGAAATTCAAAATTCAATGTGGCAACATTGGTACGATATGATGCAGAATCGCGGGTTCGAATTTCGGCCAGAACCACCCGCCGTTCACTGTCAATCTCCGACGGTAAAAGAAGCGCACCTTCAGCATAGTCTTTGATTATGGTCAGACCTTTTTTAAGGTTTTCCATGTCGCCATTCGGCAAAAGAATGTCATAAACGGTTTCATTAAATCCGGTATGTGCATTTGCATCGGCTCCAAACTGCATACCGATACTCTGGAAATATTTTACCAGTTCTCCGGGCTTAAAATGTGTTGAACCGTTAAACAGCATGTGCTCCAAAAAATGGGCCAATCCCTGTTGATCGTCTGACTCGTTCAGTGAACCTGCCTGAACATTCAGGTGCATACTGACCCTGTCTTTGGGTTTGTGATTCTCCATTAATACATACCTGAAACCATTCGGCAGTTTTCCAAATATAACGGCTGGGTCCGGCAGAAGGTTGCTTGTTTCATGAGGCCATTTGACAAAAGCATCGATGTTTTCAAGTGAACTTTTTGTGACACTTTGCTCATATTGACTAGCCAGGGTGCATGAAAATAAAACAACTATTAAAGCGGCGCATAGTAAAACTTTTATAATAAAAAAAGCAGAAAATTTTTTAAACATGATTATACTTACGGAATTTACGAGAAGAATTATTCTTTAAAAATGTCAAAAGCCTTCAGCATATCCGATTTGTTCATGAGGTATACTGAAGGCTTGTTTTCTTTTACTTCAAAACATTTTGTTGGGACTTAAAATCCAAAACCCGTGGATTCATTTCTTGGATATTATTTTTTAACATAAACACCACGTGACTTTGCTTCAATCTTTCCTTTCTTTGTAAGTTTATACAGCGCATTGCTGAGCTGTTTTGAGTTAAATTCGGTTTTTTCTTTAAGCTGGGCGATGGTAATTCCTTTCTTGGTTTTTTTGATGGCATTTAATATGGTATCAATAACTGTCGGCGCTTTAGCAGGAGCCTTTTTTGCGGCCACTTTTTTCTTTGCCGCAGTCTTTTTAGGAGCAACCGAAGCTTTTTTTGACTGTAATTTTTCAACCTGTTTCGTGATTTTCTCAACTTGTTTGGAAAGTGTAGTAAGTGAACGGCTTATTGTCTTCAATTGATCTTTTAATTTCTTCATTTAGTTTTCCTCCTTGATCAATGATTTTTTTTAGCACAATTAACATTTTCTTTTAATTTACTATACCTCTTTTTTTAAAAAGTCAACTAAATAGTGCCTGAACGAAAACTCGGATTTTTCGTCAAGATCAAGGAAGACGAAAATTTAAACCACAGGAATACGGGTAGTATTTTGAGGATTAAAATTTGAGTCTGACCCCAGAGGAATGGGCTACGCATTCCACGGTGCAGGCGCAGATATTGGCAGAAAAGACAGTTTTCTTTCACGCACTAAATATGTAAAACAAAAAAAAGGGGGCATACAATAGTTGACAATGGTATAGTCTTATGAAAGATAAATTTTGTTGAACTTAGCTTGCTTTTTTAACCCGCCTGTTCTGCCTGCCACGTAGGTCCGGGAGATCGTATATGGGTAATCTCCGGCGGATGGTAGCGGGATCATGAATAATGCAAAAAGACGAAGCTTCATAATTATTTATTTCGCTCAGGGCAGGATAGAGTTACCGAGATATTTACTTAAAGGTTCAGATGAAGGAGAAATCACGAATCCCCTATAACAAAGCACTGAATCCTTCTCAACTGGAAGCCGTCAATTTCAAAGAAGGACCGCTTCTTGTCATCGCCGGGGCGGGAAGCGGAAAGACCCGAACGTTAACCTATCGGGTTGCACGTCTAGTAGAAGAAGGCATATCACCAAGTTCCATTCTACTACTGACTTTTACACGCAAAGCATCCCAGGAAATGCTGAGAAGAGCCGCAGCGCTACTTGACAGTAGGTGTGAAGGGGTTGCCGGAGGCACTTTTCATTCTTTTTCCCATGCGGTTCTTAGAAGATATGCTTCCAAAATAGGATTCGGTCGTGACTTTTCCATTATAGACCGTACGGATACTGAACAGTTCATCAGTATGCTGAGAAAAGAAATGGGAATATTTTCAAGGGGTCGTTCCTTTCCCAGAAAACAAACCCTGGCCAATATTTTCAGCCGTTCGATCAACAAAGTGCTATCTGTTGAAGATGTTATTCTAAGTGATTATCCTCATTTTACTTCTCGGATAGACGCCATAGTTGCGCTTTCCAATGCTTACCGAAGACAAAAAGCCGAGAATAATTTTTTTGATTATGACGATCTTTTAATATATTTAGAAGTACTTCTAAAAAATTACTCTGATGTTCGTGACAAAATCTGCTCAACATACCGCTATGTAATGGTTGATGAATACCAGGATACCAATAAGATTCAGGCGGAAATCATATATCTTCTTGCCGGTATCAACAAAAATGTCATGGTTGTCGGTGATGATTCACAAAGTATTTATGCGTTCAGAGGTGCAAATTTTGAAAATATCATGAAGTTTCCCGAGACGTTTCCC
>JASFHC010000137.1:0-6659 GCA_050123435.1 Desulfobacterales bacterium | reverse complement strand
TTTTCATGGCTTCTATGGAGCCCATCCCCCGATAAGCCTTATAGCTGCGGCCCTGGTAAATAACCAACTCACCTGGACTTTCCTCGGTTCCTGCAAGAAGACCGCCAATCATTATCACATGAGCACCTGCGGCCACGGCTTTTGTAATATCACCTGAAAATTTAATTCCGCCGTCAGCAATCAAGGGAACACCCGTTTTTCTAAATACCGATTTGCAGTTCATGATTGCGGTGATCTGAGGTACCCCAACACCTGCAACAACACGAGTTGTACAGATAGAGCCGGGTCCGATCCCGATCTTAACTCCGTCAACGCCTGCCTTAACAAGGGCTTCAGCGCCCTTCGCTGTGCCGACATTTCCGGCGATCAGTTCAATTTTCTCAAAATTATTTTTTAAAATTTCTACAGCATCAAGTACGTTTTTTGAATGTCCGTGAGAGGTATCAATTAGGATAATATCCGCTCCCGCCCTCAGAAGCGCCTCTGCACGCTCTTCCATATCAGAGCCGACGCCTATGGCGGCTCCAACTCTGAGTCTGCCCATATTGTCCTTACAGGCATTTGGATATTTTTTTATCTTTTCAATATCTTTTATGGTTATCATTCCGATCAGCATCCCTTCTGAATCGACAACAAGAAGCTTTTCTATCCTATGTTCATGCAACAGTTTCTTTGAGTCTTCCAGTGTAATTCCTTCTGAAACAGTGATCAAATTGTCTTTGGTCATGACTTCAGAAATCTTCTTTTCAAGATTTGTTTCAAATCTTAGATCCCTGTTTGTCACAATGCCTACCAGTCGATTCCCTATCGTAACCGGAACTCCGGAAATGCGATATTTTTCCATGAGGTTCAACACTTCAAAAACAAGCTGGTCAGGATGAATGGTTACCGGATCGACGATCATGCCGCTTTCCGATTTTTTAACACGGTCAACCTCAACAACCTGGCTTTTTATACTCATGTTGCGGTGTATAAAACCCATCCCGCCTTCACGGGCCATACTTATGGCGGTGTCAGACTCTGTTACCGTATCCATGGCAGCACTGACTATGGGAATATTTAGTGTAATATTTCTGGTCAACTGGGTACGGGTATCAACATCCCTCGGTAGAACATCAGAAAAGCCCGGTAACAATAAAACATCATCAAAAGAAAAAGCTTCTTCAAGGTGTTCTTTTTTCATAAGTTCCTCCAGGAAGGATTTTGTTGATTTATCAAATACATCCAAAACTCAGAAACCGATCATTGTGAACAGATTTCTGAGGATTCCTCGTGTATTTTTTCAAAACCGAATAACAAATGGATCTGTCTTTTGCAATCTTTATTCGCCCGAATTTTTTACAAGTCGCCTTGACATTGCGTTAATACCCGTAATAGATAGCTGTGATGCTTATTAAAATAAACTCTAAAAATCCCCAGGAACGACTTATCACAAAGGTTGCTGAGATCCTTAAAAAAGGGGGTATTATCGCCTATCCAACCGATACCTATTACGGAATTGGATGCGATATCATGAATAAAAAGGCGATTGAAAAGATTTATCAGTTAAAACAGAGAAATAGAATAAAACCATTTAGCTTTATTTGCTCGGGACTTAAAAATATCAGTCATTATGCCAAGGTCTCGAATTATGCATATAAAACCATGAAAAGACTTTTGCCGGGCCCTTACACATTCGTTTTAGAAGGGTCCAAGCTGGTTCCCAAAATCATGCTTACCAAGCGGAAAACTGCCGGAATACGTGTTCCGGATCATCCGATTTGCTTTGAACTGGTCGAAACGCTGGGGAATCCCATTATCACCACAAGCGCCACAATGTCTGATGGCACCAATTTTTTCGACCCGTCTCTTATTCATGATTTTTTTTACCCCAGAATAGACGTGGTAATCGACGGTGGACCTGTCCCGGGGAACCCTTCAAGCGTCATATCTTTGATTAACGACATGCCTGAGGTTATCCGCAAAGGGCGGGGAGACATCACGGTTTTTGAATGACAAGTGAGGCTTCCTGCGCCAAATGTCGAAGGTATAGGGTTAGGGATTCAGAGGTTCGGGGTTAACGGTTTTTTCCGGTGCATATAAATAATCTGCAGACAAAGATGGATCTGTGATTCGATTTAGTAATGCTTTAGCGGATGAATCCGCAATATATTTTATAAGTGAAAATTTTTTCTCACGGGCATAAACCGTAGAAATTTTTCCTTTAATACCACCCAGACGCCCGGCCCATTCAACGGCATCTTCAAAATTTCCAATCCGGTCTACCAGGCCCAGTTTTTTTGATTCTTCTCCGGTAAAGATACGCCCATCAGCAAGCGATTCTACCTTGGCCTTATCCATCTTTCTGCCTTCAACAATATCTTGAATAAACTGCCGGTGTATTTTTCTTGCAAAATCTTTAAGGATTCTTTTTTCTTTAGGCTTCATTTTTCGAACCGGAGATCCCATATCCTTGTATTCGCCACTTTTGATTACAATGGGAACCAGTCCGATTTTACTGAGCAGCTGCTGATAATTCGTAAACCCCATGATAACGCCGATGCTGCCGGTTATTGTTCCTGGATTGGCAACGATTCCGTCTGCTCCTGCAGCAATATAATATCCTCCGGAAGCAGCGATTGAACCCATGGAAACTACAACTTTTTTTGATTTTGAGGTCTTTCTAATTTCCCTGAAGATTTCCTGTGAAGGACCAACGGCGCCTCCCGGAGAATCGACACGAATCACAATCGCTTTGATAGAGTTATCTTCCCGGAAACGCTTTAGGTTATGGAGTGCTTTTTTAGAATCCATAATAATGCCTTGGATTTCTATGATGCCGACTTTCTCTCCAAATTCAAATTCGGCATCCTTTGTACCGAGGATAAACAGAAACGTCATCACTATTATTGCTGTTGCAACAATAGACGAAAAAGTCAGGATAAAAAAAAGATATGGATGCCTGCGCGAGAACATTTGTTATTTGATAAACGGTTAGCGGTTAATTGTTGCCATTCAACTTTTCCTGAAGGTTATCACGTAAAATCTCTCCGAAGGTTGATGTCGCAGGTCCAGCGTTATTGACATACTCGGTCAGCAGACTTTGCTCATCCTCAATCTCAAGCCGCTTGATCGAAAGGCCGATTCGTCTTTCCACGCTGTTGATATTCATAACTTTGGCGGTAATGACGTCGCCGATGTTAAATTTGCCGACGGGGGTTTTTACTTTCTCCTTACTGATCTCAGAAACATGTACAAGCCCTTCTATACCTTCTTCGAGTTCCACGAAAACTCCGAAATCGGTAAGATTCGTCACTGTACCGGTTATCTCTTTCCCCACTTCATAGCGTTCATCCACAGTTTTCCATGGGTCCGTCTGCAACTGCTTTACTCCGAGAGAAAACCGTTCTTGATCTTTCTCAATATCAAGAACTATGGCCTGAATCACATCATTTTTCTTATATAATTCTGATGGATGTTTTATCCGTTTTGTCCAAGAAAGATCGGAAATATGAACAAGGCCGTCTATTCCTTCACCGATACCGATAAAAAGACCGAAGTCGGTTATGTTTTTGATTTTACCTTCAATGGTTGTTCCTACAGGATACTTTTCACTGATGACGTCCCACGGATTCGGAACAACCTGCTTCATGCCAAGAGAAATGCGTCTGTTTTCAGGTCTGATATCAAGTACCACAGCCTCAACTTCCTCACCCACAGAAACGACCTTGGAAGGATGACGAATCTTTCGGGTCCATGACATTTCAGAAACGTGAATGAGTCCTTCAATACCTTCTTCCAATTCAACAAATGCACCATAATCTGTTAGACTAACCACTCTTCCAATAATGCGGGAACCTACAGGGTATTTTTCTGAAGCGGTTAACCAGGGGTCTTCGGTAAGTTGTTTCTTGCCTAATGAAACTCTTTCCTTTTCAAGATCAAGATTAAGGACCTTTACGGTAATCTTATCACCAACTGAGAAGAGTTCCGAAGGATGCTTCACTCGTCCCCATGAAATATCTGTAATATGGAGAAGACCGTCCACACCGCCAAGATCAACAAATACACCATACTCCGTGATATTCTTTATAACACCTTCAACTACTTTACCATCGTGTATGGACGCTAATGTTGAAGCTCGGTTGGCGCTGCGTTCCTCTTCAAGAATAGCCCTTCTTGATAAAACGATATTGCTTCGTTTCCGATTATATTTTAGGATCTTGAAAGTAAATTTCTTCCCAACCATCTCATCAAGCTTGCGGATGGGACGCAAATCTGCCTGTGAACCGGGTAGAAAGGCCTGGACACCGATATCCACGGAAAAGCCGCCTTTAACACGATTAATAATAACGCCCTCAACCGTTCTCTCTTCCTCATAAGTTTTTTTAATGTCTTCCCATACCTTAACCTTGGCTGCTTTTTCTTTGGAAAGGACAACACGTTCTTCTTCGTCATCCCACCATTCTACCATGACATCAACCGGATTCCCGACAGAAGCGTTTAAATTTCCATCTTCATCCATGAATTCTTGAGTGCGTATCTGTCCCTCTGATTTATACCCGATGTCAACCAACACATAATCCTTATCAACTGAAATTATCCGGCCAGTAACTACCGCCCCTTCAGCAAAACGCTTGAAGCTTTCTTCGTACATATCCATCAAGCTTTCCATGTCTTCAGCGGGTTTTTGGACTTTATCCAGGCTGACACTTGGTTCTTGAGCGGGTTCTGATTCTTGACTCGGTTCCTGAACAGATTCTGAGCCATCATCTGTTTTCCGGGATTCCGCTTGGGTCTCATCTGTTTCTCGAACTTCCACGGGGGTCTCATCCGTTTCCCCAACTTCCTCGGGGGTCTCATCTGTTTCCCGAATTTCCACAGGACCGCCATTCTCATTTTGCACATCATCGGACAATACATCTTCAACAGACGTATCGGTTTTCAATACTTCTTTTTCCTCAATACTCGCTTCATCTGACTGTTTACCTGCAGCCTCATCAGACAAAGCGTTTAAGCTTGAATCTTTGGTAGAGTCGTTTTTTTCAAAATTTTCCATTAAACAAAATACCCCCTAGTCCAATTTATTTTACTATAATCTGTAAGATATAGCATAACCAATATTGGTATCAAAATAGTTATTAAAAAACAATGATTATTTTATTCTCAATAACATTCATCATCCGATCAACAACATCTTGTGCTGATAGATGGGTGGAATCTATTATAACAGCATCTTCCGCGGCCTTTAATGGCGCTAAATTCCTGGTACTGTCATTTTTATCCCGGCGTTTGATATCTTTCTCCACGTCCTCTAGTGTTTGAGAGGTATCCGATTTTAATTCTTGGTACCGTCTGAGAGACCTAGCTTTGTGCGATGCGTCTAGATAAAACTTCACATCCGCATGAGGGAATACCACAGTACCCATGTCACGCCCCTCGAACACAACCCCTTTTTTCTTACCCAGATCCCTTTGAAAATCCAAAAGGAAATTTCTTACAACTGGCCTTGAAGATGCTGCCGAGGCAAACACAGATATTTCAGGCGTCCGTATTTTATCGGTGATATCCGAATCGTTCAATATCAGACGTAACCCCTTATCACCATATACGAATTTCATTTTCAGGGAGCTTAAAACGTTTTCAAGGCCAGCATCGTCATCGGGATTTATGCCCGCTGACATTGCCTCCAGGGCAACACCTCTATAAAGAGCACCCGTATCAACATATCTGTAGCCCAGACGATGGGCCAGTAACTTGCTTGCCGTTGTCTTTCCCGCCCCTGACGGACCATCTATTGTGATAATTAGACGTTTCAAAATAAGAATCTAGTATCATTTTAGGCTCTTCTCAAGAGCCTTGATAAACTTGACATTCTCTTCATGAAGTCCGGCATTTATTCTGATATAATTAGGATAACCATAAGACTTCATTGATCTTACAATAACTCCCTGCCTGAGCATTTTTTCATAAATTGAATCGGCATCTTTGCAAACATCTATCAGAATAAAATTTGTCTGTGTTGGAAAATATGTTACTCCCAACCCATCCAGCGAATCATATAAAAAATCGAGACCTTGATGTATGAGCGATATGACCTTCTCAAAAAAAACGGTGTCTTCAAGCGCTGCGCAGGCGCCGGCCTGAGCCAGGGCATTGGTATTGAACGGCAATCTGATCCGGTTCAACAGATTTGCTATTTCATCCGGCATAACGCCATATCCGATACGAAGCCCGGCAAGACCATAAACTTTGGAGAAGGTTCGAAGTGTAACCAAAGGTCTGATGTTATCAAGATATTCAATGCTTTGCGCACAGTTTTGATCACGAACAAATTCAATGTACGCCTCATCAACCACCACAATCACTTCCGGTGGAATCTTTTTCAGAAAATTTTCAAAATCTTTTTTTAAAATAACCGTTCCGGTTGGATTGTTGGGATTGCACAAAAAAACCATGCGAGTTCTTGATGTAACCTTTTCTTTTATTCCTTCCAGATCGACTGAAAGCGACTTTAATGGAACAAATATCGGTGTTGCGCCGGCGCTACGAACCGTTATTTCATACATTAGAAAGGAAGGATATGGAAGAATGGCTTCATCACCCGGCTGAAGCAATCCACAGGCGAGCATACCGATAATTTCATCGGAACCGTTTCCTAAAACAACGTTCTTTGGGGA
>JASFHC010000136.1:0-6668 GCA_050123435.1 Desulfobacterales bacterium | reverse complement strand
TCAAACACGGGCAGGCACTTCGGATGCAGAGATAGATTACAGTTTTTATGAATATAAAGACGTGGGCATCACCTTGAAGATTACCCCTCAAATCAGCAAGGATCGGCTGGTGCGACTCTATATTTCCGAGGAGTCGACCAAACTGGACGAACTGGCAAGTACTGTAGACGAACGTCCGACAACCTTAAAGCGCACCATTGAAACCACCGTGATTGTAAAGGATAAAAGTACGTTGGTCATCGGCGGATTAATCGATGACAGCTTTACTAAAACAGAATACAAGGTTCCCTGTCTGGGAGACATTCCTTTACTCAATTTTCTGTTCAAGTCAAAATCAACTGCCGGGGATAAGACCAACCTTTTTGTATTTATTACCCCCCACGTTGTAAAACACCCTTCTGAGGCAGAAGAAATCTATCAAAAAAAGAAAGATCAAATAGAACAGATCCAAGAAGGCAATATCAAAATGTACGATAAAAATTCGCCTTAGAGAGATTTTAAAATCAAACAAACCGTAAAACAGCATGCAAAAAGATCTTACACAAATACTCAAGGAAACCTTTGACGTTTCGGAGGAAGATATAGAAGAAGCTCAAAAGATAAAATCTGAAAAAGGAGGCCATTTCGGAGAAATACTAGTCGCAAAAAAAACCATTACCGAAACACAACTCCTTGAAGCCTTGAGCGCCCAATACGGCATCCCTTTTTGGCCGGATCTCCCTCTTGACAGTTTCAAAAAAGATTTTATAAGCCAGGTTCCGATTCAATTTTTAAAAAAATACGTCATGGTTCCTTTGATCAGCGATATTAAGCCATCGGGTGTTGACAATAGACTTCCTCAACTCGAATCGGAGAATGCTACAGAAGCCCTTTCCGTTCCAGGTGCAGTCATCGCCATAAATGATCCTGCGTGTATCCAGCCTCTTGATGACTTGATCAGGATTCTCGAGCCGCATGATTTTAAACTGGTCCTTTCACCAAAGGATGCCATTCTTTTTGCTATAAATATTTCTTATGACCTCAACAGAGATTCCGCTGAACAACTTGTCCAGGATATGGAAGAAGACAGCAGTGCCATTATCAGTGAAATCGAGGAAAAAGCGGATCTTCTGGATGACATTAGTGATGCACCCATCATAAAACTGGCGAACCATATTATTTCCCAATCCGTGAAAGCACGCGCAAGCGACATCCATATGGAACCCTACCAGGATAGTTTCAAAGTTCGCTATCGGGTTGATGGCATTCTTTATGACCTGTTATCCCCTCCCAAATGGGTGCAGCCTGCTTTGATCTCCAGAATCAAAGTTATGGCAAAGATGAACATCGCGGAAAAACGGCTTCCTCAGGACGGTCGTTTGGACGTCAAAATCGGTAATCAAGAGATCGATGTGCGGATTTCCACCATTCCGACTTCTTTTGGGGAGCGTGTGGTGCTCAGGCTTCTTGACAAATCAGCTTCCTTGATTTCACTTTCAGATTTGGGTCTTGCCTCAGACAAGCTTGATCTGATTGAAAACCTTGTCAGATCGCCGAATGGCATTATACTTGTTACCGGTCCCACCGGCAGTGGTAAGACCACGACACTCTATGCAATTTTATCATCCATCAATATACCCGACATCAATATTATTACCATAGAAGACCCCGTTGAATACCAGATCAAAGGGATCAGCCAGATTCAGGTCAATCCAAAAATAAACTTAACTTTTGCCAGCGGCCTGAGATCCATTGTCAGGCAGGACCCGGACGTTATTCTAGTGGGTGAAGTACGGGATCGGGAAACAGCGGAAATAGCGGTGCAGTCGGCCTTGACAGGACATCTTGTTTTTTCCACACTTCATACAAACGATTCTGCAAGTGCCATTACACGCCTTGTTGATATCGGCGTTGAACCTTTTTTAATTTCATCATCGGTCTTAGCTGTGGTTGCCCAGAGACTTATCCGAGTCCTTTGCAGGGATTGTAAACAGCCTTATACACCCGATCAAACGGCTCTGGAACGTATCGGAATTACAGCGGATCAATTCCAGGAGTCAACCGTCTATAAGGCGGAGGGGTGTGAAAACTGTTTTCATACGGGGTACAAGGGACGTACCGGAATATTTGAAATAATGCTTTTGGACTCCAGTTTAAAAAGCCTGATACTTACAACATATGATTCGAGCCAGATCAAAAATGCAGCGTTGAATCTGAATATGGTTTCCCTTCGCCAGGACGGCATCCAAAAAGTGTTAAGGGGCATTTCTACAATCGAAGAGGTCATACGGGTTACGCAACAGTGACGGTTTCGTAAAAAGTCCAACTTCTGCGTTGTGCTGCATTTCGTAATCATTCAACGTACGAAAAGTACGCCTCATGATTACAAAATTTGCACGCCTTGAATTTGAACTTTTTACGACGCCATCAACAGTAAACAATGATAAAAAAACTACTGGGTATTATTTTTTTTATAATTCTATATATGTGTTGCAGTATTTGTTTTGCCGGACAAGAGGCAACCGTTGAGAAAAGGCATACCGTTTCATCCGAAACAGCGGAAAAACCGGAGAGCTTTATTCTTTATCCGATAAATTTTTACAGAAACTATATCTCAATGGCTGACGGCAACCGCTGTCCCATGTATCCCCCATGCTCCCAATATTGTATGGAGGCATTTAAAAAACATGGCGCTTTTTTGGGCTGGATTATGTGCAGCGACCGGCTGATGCGTTGCGGCAGAGACGAAATAAAATTATCGCCCCCGATTTTGATAAAGGGTGAAAAGCTCAGCTTTGATCCGGTCAACAATAACGATTTCTGGTGGCATCAATAATTATGCACATCCGAACCAATTGCTTTGTTTATTTATCCCTTATTTCCTTTAGCATATTTTTTCTTTTTACCTCTTTTTCTCTTTGTGTTGCCGGATCCAATCCTGAACCGGACATCAAATCTTCCATTATAATCAGTCCGGACAAACAGTTTGATTTTGCAGAAACCTATTTTTCTAACAAAGACTTTTTAATGGCGGTGGCTGAATACAAGCGGTTTGTCCATTTCTTCCCGGGAGATCATAGGGTGGAAACGGCGATGTACCGGATCGGCATGTCGTATTATCTTGCCAGGTATTTCAAAAAGGCCGTGGATTCTTTTAACGCCGTGATCGATCGATATGTTGATACCGATCTTTCTATAAAATCATATTTTATGATCAGCGAAGCCCACATCAAAATTAAAACCTTCGGCCTTGCCATTATCAATCTTAACAATCTGATTACATTAACTGATGATGAAGATGTAAGGGATGAAGCATATTACAGACTGGGGTGGATTTACATTGAAACAGCGTCCTGGGAAAACGCAAGACTTAATTTTTCAAAAATAAGTGCTAAAAACAAAACTAAATACAGACTTGAACAGCTAACAGACGAACTGAACAAAGAAAAATCAATCCCAAAAAAGGACCCCAGTCTGGCAGGATTTTTATCCATAATTCCCGGCGCGGGATATCTTTACTGTGAAAGATACCAGGATGCTCTGATTGCCTTTCTGTTGAACGGCGGCCTGATATTAGCGGCGTATGAGTCGTTTGATGATAATAACAATGCACTTGGCGGAGTTATCGCTTTTGTTGAATTCGGTTTTTATGCCGGTAATATATACGGTGCCATAACCGGTGCACACAAATACAATCGGAAACAAACCGGCCAATTTATAGAAACATTGAAAAATAATGCTAAAATTAACCTTTCGGCCGATGTTAAGAACAAAGGTATTTGTCTTGCTTTTGAATTTCTTTTCTAGTCCTTAAATGGTACGTTTTAGCCTGTAGAGAGTCATTTGAAATTTTTATTTCTGGAACCTTTCTTCGGTGGATCACACAAAGATTTTGCCCAAGGCCTGGTTTCACACTCCCGACACAGAATTGACCTGGTTACCCTGCCCGCTCGTTTTTGGAAGTGGCGAATGCGAGGGGCGGCCTTATACTTTGTAAAAAAAATTCCCTCTCTTAAGGCCTACGATGGGCTGATCACCACAGATCTGATGAGCCTGTCGGACCTTACATCACTTTGGAGACGATCCCCTCTTCCCTCACTGGTTTATTTCCACGAAAATCAGCTGACCTATCCCCTGGCGCCCGGTGAACACCTGGATTTTCAGTTTGGTTTCACCGATATCACCACCGCATTGGCCGCTGATCAGGTTCTTTTTAATTCTCATACCCATTTTAATGCCTTTTTTTCAAGCCTTCCCGGCTTTTTGAACATGATGCCCGAATACCAACCCAAATGGGTGATCGATGAGATACGCAATAAAGCCGATGTCCTCTATCCGGGATGCCGTTTTTCGGCTCAAGAAGAGTGGGCCCGTCCCACGCCGCCGGCAGATTTGTCCCCGTTGATAATTTGGAATCACCGATGGGAGTTTGATAAGAATCCCAAAGATTTTTTTGATGCGCTTGATGCGGTTCTGGAGCGGGGATTGAATTTTCGCCTCGCTCTTCTTGGTGAAAACTTTCAGATGGTCCCAAAAGAATTTATCGCCGCCAAAGAACGTTACCAAAACCGGGTGGTCTGGTACGGTTATGAAGCAAATAGAAAAAAATACCGCAAATGGCTTATGAAGGGGACAATAGTCATCAGCACCGCAAAACAGGAGAATTTCGGTATTTCTGTGATTGAAGCGATTCGGTACGGTTGCATTCCTCTCTTGCCTGACCGGCTGTCGTACCCAGAAATCATCCCAAAGGCTTTCCATGATGATTTTCTCTATCAAGACAAAAATGAGCTGGTCGAAAAACTTTGCTTTTTCATTCTAAATTATCCGAAATATCAGATAATCTGCCAAAATCTTTCCGAAGCTATGAGCCGTTTTGCCTGGGAAAATTTGATTGAACGATATGATGAAATTTTGAAAAAGCTGGCACTCTCGGAAAAATCAGCCAACCCCAATAGGCTATAGCAAGGCTAACGCGTGCTAAATCCCTTCAAACAGTCAGTCGGTTTAAAAGAAAAACACACCGTCGCTACGCTATACCGAAATCAAATGCGTTTACCCTGTATTTTATAGAATTTTGTCTTGACACAGTACATATATTTGTAGTACGGAATTTGTCGTCGTTATTAAAGAGGAATAGGTTTTGAGTACAAAAATAAACACAATATCGGTATTTTGGTGGTGGCAGGTTTTAAAGTGAACCTGCCTGCACATATTTAATTTTTTAGAAATTAGTCAAAGCTGTGGGCAAGGAGGAACTTCCCATGGCTTTTTTCCTTTTGTAAACACACCATGGGGGGATCTCCATGGTTTTTTTTTAACTGAAAAGGAGGAAATAATATGAATCAGACCAAGGTGTTTTTAGATGAAAGTGAAATGCCCAGGCAATGGTACAATATACTGGCGGACCTGCCGACGCCAATGAGTCCCCCGCTACATCCGGGGACAGGAGAACCCGTGGGACCGGATGATCTGGCTCCGGTATTTCCGATGAACTTGATCGAGCAAGAGGTTTCGACCCAGCGCTGGATTGACATCCCTGAACCGGTTCTGGATAAGCTATGCCTGTGGCGACCCTCTCCCTTATGCCGGGCAAGGAATTTCGAAAAGCTGCTGGATGCCCCGGTCAAAATTTATTACAAAAACGAAGGGGTAAGCCCTCCGGGTTCCCACAAGCCCAACACCGCAGTTGCTCAAGCCTATTACAATAAAATTTTCGGTATAAAACGCCTGTCAACGGAAACCGGTGCCGGACAGTGGGGCAGTGCGTTAAGCATGGCCTGCCAGATGTTCGGCCTTGAATGCCGGGTCTTTATGGTAAAAATAAGCTATGAACAAAAGCCCTATCGCCGCCTGATGATGATGACGTGGGGTGCGGATTGTATCCCCAGTCCAAGCAACATCACACAAGCGGGAAGAAAAATTCTTGAAGAACATCCGGATTCACCCGGAAGTCTCGGAATAGCAATCAGTGAAGCCATAGAAGATGCGGTGGGCGACAAAGAGGCTCGCTATTCGCTGGGGAGTGTATTGAACCACGTTCTTTTGCATCAAACCATTGTTGGCCTGGAAGCTCAAAAACAATTAGAAATAATTGGTGATTATCCGGATGTGGTTATGGGATGTGCCGGCGGCGGGAGCAATTTTGCCGGCCTGTGTCTTCCTTTTGTTCGAGATAAAATCCATGGAAAGCAAACTTCCATTGTTGCCGCTGAGCCAACGTCATGTCCAACCATGACGCGCGGCCCTTTTGCCTATGATTTCGGCGATACGGCAATGACCACTCCTTTACTCCCCATGCATACTCTGGGGCATGGTTTTGTACCGGCCCCTATACATGCCGGTGGATTAAGATATCACGGAATGGCTCCTGTTTTGAGCCATCTGGTGAAAGAGAAAATGATTGAAGCCCGTGCATTTGATCAGATAGAAACATTTACAGCCGGAATTAATTGGGCCCGCACCGAAGGTTTTATCCCGGCGCCGGAAACCAATCATGTAATTGCAGCGGTTGTTCAGGAAGCACACAGAGCCAAAGAAGAGGGCAAAGAAAAAACAATTCTGTTTAACTGGAGTGGACATGGGATTGTAGATCTGGCAGCGTATGATGCGTTCCTTTCGGGTAAACTAAAAAAATATGAACTTCCGGAAGAAGAGCTTCAAAAAGCTCTGAAGAGTATCGAAGGACT
>JASFHC010000135.1:0-6670 GCA_050123435.1 Desulfobacterales bacterium | reverse complement strand
CATGTTACCTAATTCCTGAGCTGTTTAATTTGACATTCCGAGCAATTGATTGAGTCTGATCCTTCCTCTATAATGATCAACTAAAATCCGCTTTTTTTATGGAATCAGCGGACATTTAAGCCAATTTGAAAAAATGAACAAAAGTTGAGGGAAGATCAATTGTATTAGGCTGTTGAATCCAAGGAACATTGCGTAAAATCTATTTTCTTTCCACAACTGTCGCACAGATGGGTCATATCAAATTCATCTGAAAATATTTCTTTTTCTTGACCGCATTCAGGGCACCGACACATAAACGAACTAAGATGCTTAAAGTTTTCAAAACCCGGACAATGCTGAGGTGTCGTCATAATATCCTCCTTTATTAAAATTATTTCAATGCGTTCACGACGCTATCCCAAGTTCTCGGCGATTTAACGGCCTTAAGTTCTCAACCATTTTTCCCTCTTTTTATATCCGTCTGTCGATTCCTTCAACCTGACAATCCGGCGTATAACAGGTATTGTCAAGAAACTCGCATTTTTCTTTGCAGGATGGACACCGCTCAGGTGGTGAATCGGCTTCCAGCGTATATCCGCAGTTTCCACATTTCCAACTTGCCATACGATCACCTCCTTTAAAAAGATAGGCTACAAATTTTTACAGAGCTTTATCCTATTGAAGCCCGCCCGGAAAATGCCCGGGTCACAGCACATGTCAATTTTCTACCATCACTTCTTAAGGTGCCTTTGCTTTTCATGCTCCGTAAGTTTTTTCAATTTATAGGCAGAATCAAGTAACACACCGTAAAGAATGCCGCATCCGGTATCCTCTCTTTCGGCATTTCCTTTATTCGCAAGTTCAATCATTTTGTCTGTCAATTGAAGGGCGCTTTTGAGGTTTTTATCACAGGGCTTCACGTAATTTTATCACATTTTTTTTAGATTATTTTTTAATCATTGTTTCGCTGATAAGATATATCAAGATTTGTGCCAAGATTGAATGGAGTATGGATTTTTTAGTAATGTCTCAAAAATTAACGGGCTGTTGCCCAAACGAAAATCTCATTGAGCGCTCATTGAAACGTTTTTTATTCATAACTCTTGGAAAAGTGAAAGAAAAGCGATTCCAACTGTTTGAGCCCGAAGGGAGGGTTTTGGAATCGCCTGGAGCATGCTTTAGATTTATTAAAAAACGTTTCAGAACCAGCGAAAAGTGATTTGGGCAACAGCCAGTTGAGGTTGTTATAATTTATTAACCCTAAAGAACATACCGTGTCGTCTCAAATTTTTATGATACAGGCTTGTCTCACCCGACAGGTCTGAGGAGATTTACGTAATATTGTTACTTCACGCCGAATAAAAAATTCGGTGTATGGAAATTTATTTATAGATCAACCGAGGTGTCTCCATTATCACCTTAGTATCCGGAGGAACAGATTCCGTTATCCAGACATTTCCTCCGATTACGGAACGCGAACCGATTACGGTGTCCCCGCCCAAAATCGTCGCGCCTGAATAGATGATAACATCGTCTTCTATTGTGGGATGGCGTTTCTTACCTCTCAACCGCTCCCCGGCATCTTTAGGAAGTGAAAGGGCACCCAGAGTGACTCCCTGGTAGATACGCACGTTTTTACCAATTACCGTGGTTTCACCGATCACAACGCCCGTTCCATGATCAATCACAAAACTTTCCCCGATTTCAGCCCCCGGATGAATGTCTATACCGGTTAAACTGTGGGCATGTTCCGTCATGATGCGAGGAAGAAGCGGCACTTGAGATTCAAAAAGCTTATGAGCCGCCCGATGTACCGTTATTGCAAACATACCGGGATAGCTAAAAATAATTTCGTCATAGCTATTTGCGGCAGGATCTCCATCATATATTGCCCGTACATCTGTTGCCAAGGTTTTTCGTATGGATGGGATGGATTCCAGAAAGTCAAGAGCAATTTTTTGTCCTTGCACTTCACATTCTCTGCACGGCAGGTCGTATCTAAAGCAGTCGTGCCGCATATTATGGGTAATCTGCTCGGAAAGCATATCAAACAGAACTGAAACAGATTGCCCGATATTGTATTTCAAGTTGACGGGATCGATTTTTTCCCTGGTAAAATACCCCGGGAAAAGAATTTCCCTTAATTTATTTATGATATCAACAACATATCCTTCCGAGGGAATCGGCTCATAGTCTACATGAGTGAAGCATTGACTGTCATCACAATTCTCGATGATGTTTTCAACAATTCCCGGTAGTTTTTCCTTGTATTGGGAAATGGATTCCACATCTGTTTTGCACGTGTGTTGACTTTCTTTTAGACTCTTATTCATTTTATTAAGCTCCCATAAAAAACGTTAACTCGGCAACGCTTAAATCACCCTGATCATTATTTCCAAAAGGGTGACATATTTCGAAGGTTCTCAATAATTGGCGGAAGTTTTTCTATGATAAAATCGATTTCTTCTTCAGTATTGTAAATACCCAGGCTGAATCGTATGGAGCCGTGTGCGGCCGTAAATGGGACGCCCATTGCACGCAACACATGAGAAGGTTCAAGAGAACCTGATGTGCATGCCGAACCCGAGGAAGCACAAATGCCCAATTCATTCATCATTAAAAGAATCGATTCCCCTTCCACATATTCAAAACTAATACTTGTGGTGTTTAAAAGTCGGTTCTCTGTGTCTCCGTTTATCATAGCATTGGGGATACGCTTGAGTAATTCATTTTCAAGCTTGTCACGTAACTTTCCGACATGGTTTGTCATCTCACTCATGTGGTTTGCCGCCAGTTCGCTCGCCTTTCCAAGCCCGATAATGTAGACGACATTTTCGGTTCCGCCCCGCCGGCCGCTTTCTTGATGTCCGCCGATAAGAAACGGAGAAAATCGGGTCCCTTTACGTACATAGAGAGCACCGATTCCTTTGGGTGCGTAAATCTTATGCCCTGAAATAGACAGCATGTCTATTTCTGAATTGCCGACATCGATGGGCATCTTACCCACAGCTTGAACCGCATCGGTATGAAAAACAATCCTTTTTTCCTTTATAACCTGTGATATTTCTTCGACCGGAAAAATCATACCGGTTTCGTTGTTTGCCCACATGATGCTGACAATGGCGGTGTCATCGGTAAGGCTGTTGTAAAGATAATCGAGGTCAAGCATTCCCTTTCGATCAACCGGAACAAATGTGACGCGGTAGCCCTTTTTTGAAAGATGCTCAAATAAATTCTTTATGGCAGGATGTTCTACCCTTGAGGTTATAATATGTTTTTTATCGGGGACAGACGAGATTGCAGCATGGATAGCGGTACTGTCACTTTCGGTTCCACAACTGGTAAACACGATTTCATCAAGTGATGCGTTAATCAACAATGCAAGTTTTTCGCGCGCTTCCTCGATCTTATGTGCTACGTTCCCGCCAAAGGAATGCATACTGGACGGGTTGCCGTAAAACTCGCTCAAATAGGGGAGCATCACTTCCCGTACCTCCGGGGCGACCTGTGTTGTTGCGTTATTATCCACATATATGGTCTTCATTGTTTCACCTCTTCTACCAACAGTTCAGGAGAAACCAGTTCCTTTATTCTTGTTTCCACATAATGTTTCAACGTCACTTGAGATGCGCTGCATGTCGAGCAAGTGCCGCGCAATTCTACGAAAACCGTATTATCGGAAAAATCGACAAATTCAATGCCGCCGCCGTCTTTTTTCAGTTCAGGTTTGATTTCACGTTCCAATGTCTCCTCAATAAGCCTGATTTTCTGGATATTGGTCATTCCAGAAGGTCTTGTTTTCTCTTTAGCGGGTGTGCCGATGACAGATTCGATGATTTCCTGAATTTTATCGTGGCAGCTCTCACACCCACCGCCTGCTTTAACATAATCCGTGACGTCTTCGATGGTTTTCAAGTTATTTTCCGCAACCGCCCTTTGGATTTCATGATCGGTAACACCAAAACACTCACACACAATTTCACCGTCAACCTCTTTTTCCGGTTCGCCCCGGTAATTGGCTATTGCTTTTTCCAAAGCATCACGGCCCATAACACTACAGTGCATCTTTTCCTTTGGAAGTCCTCCAAGATATTCTGCGATATCATTATTCGTGATTTTTTCCGCTTCATCGATTGTAATTCCCTTGATCATCTCAGTTAGAGCGGAAGATGATGCAATGGCACTTGCACAACCGAAGGTTTGGAATTTTGCATCGCTGATTATTTTATCACCATCAACTTTTAAAGTGAGTTTTAAAGCATCACCGCATGCCAGTGAACCGACTTCGCCAACACCGTCAGCGTTTTCTATCACGCCCACATTTCTCGGATTTAAAAAATGATCCTTTACTTTTTCGGTATATTCCCACATGGTACCCTCCTGTAATCTTATACAAAATGAACCCTGATAATCGTCATAGAAAATAAGTATAAAAAGATATGAGTTAATACCTTTTTACCTTCTCAATAAGTTCTGGTATATTGACCGATGATATTGACCCGGATACCTACTTTATCGAGAAGTTGCATATCAACACCTCTTTGACACTAATCACTATTGTTACTTTGTTCAAGTTTTGTGCCAAATGGAGAAAATTTTTTGACGAATAGCAAAAAATCAATAGAGTTACTGAAATTGGTGAGAGCTTGTGGGCTTACCTCGATTGGTCTCCGCCCCCCAACCCCCCGAATGGATTATTGGAGTAAGGGCATAAACGGGTTGCCACGAAAAACCTTTTATTTCATTAGGTTTTAGAGTTTCGGAAACGTTGAATTACGAGTTCAGCATTGAGTAAATATATCTCGAGATAGGGATAGATTGAAAATCGTCTCATGTTTAATATTGATACACAGTTGTATCATGAGACAGGAATGAAAATTATTTTTTAAAAGAAACAAGCTCCTTGCTGAGAATTCTGATATGCCCCTTCAGCCGCTGTTCTGTAAAACTTGGCTCCGTTTCTTTCAAGCTGTTCGGCCATTTCAAATACATCATTTGCTGTGAAATCGTATACCATATTATTGTCCTATATACTTTTTAATAAATTCGTAAAAAGTCAAAAAATGACTTTTTACGAATTCACCATTTTTTATTCTTGCTTCATCTTGCATTCCTTATCCCACTCCGGGCATGCTTTCTCCATGTCGGTACTATATTTGAGCATACATTCACTACATTCCATCTCAACGTTTGGAACATCACCGAATCTTTCTTTAATTTCCTCGGTAGTTAGATGCGAGACAGCGCTACATCCGCATTGAGGACATGATGTTTCAATTCTGTAATGTTTCTTAGACATGCTTCCCCTCCTTTTTAACGCGTTAAAGGTTACTCGCCAAATTCTTTTTCTGTCAAAAAATTATTGATATAATCTCTATTAAAATGCAAAGCTCATGCCAAAATATATCAAATTAGCTTGATTCTATATTCTGGCACGGTTATTGTGTTTATTGACTATTTAATCCAACATTTTAAATCCGCAAAAAACAGGTGGCCGATGAAATACAGAAAAGAAAAAGATTCATTAGGAACCATAGATGTCCCTGAAAGTGCTTATTTTGGGGCAAGTACACAAAGGGCTGTTGAAAATTTCCCGGTAAGCGGGCTTACCTTTCCTTTATCATTTATTTATTCCCTTGCCCTTTTGAAAAAATGTGCCGCCATGGCAAATACCGAGCTGCATCTGCTGGATAAAAAGATATCCGATGCCATTGTCGCATCAGCACAGGAGGTAATTGACGGAAAATTTGACGATCAATTTATGGTGGATATTTTCCAGACTGGATCAGGCACTTCTACGAACATGAACATGAACGAAGTTATTTCCTCAAGGGCAAACCAGATAATTACGGGAAAAAAAGGAGGAAAGTCTCCGGTTCATCCTAACGATCACGTTAATCTGGGTCAGTCCAGTAATGATGTCATTCCATCCACCATTCATATGGCTGCCTTAACCTTGATTAAAAATCATCTGATTCCCTCCCTTGTCACTCTTGAAGAGAGTCTGTTGCGTAAGGCAGCAGAATTTGAGGATGTCAAAAAAATCGGAAGGACCCATCTCCAGGATGCCGTGCCCATATCTCTGGGTGATGAGTTCGGGGGATATGCAAGACAGATGACCCTTGGAATAAAAAGGATTGAAGCTGTTGAAGACCGTCTTGCAGAGCTTGCCCTGGGGGGAACGGCTGTTGGAAGCGGTTTAAACACCCATCCTGATTTTGCAAAAAAAGTTATTGCGCTGATCTCAGAACATTCAAAACTTAATTTTAAAAAAGCAGAAAACCATTTCCAAGCCCAGGGAGCCCAGGATGCCGCAGTTGAAACCAGCGGGGCGTTAAAAACCATCGCCGTAAGTTTAGTAAAAATTTGTAATGACATCCGGTGGCTTGCTTCCGGACCCAGATGCGGGTTGGGTGAAATATCTATTCCCGCGCTTCAGCCCGGATCTTCCATAATGCCCGGAAAGATCAACCCGGTTATCCCGGAGGCCGTGATTCAGGTGGCAGCCCAGGTCATGGGAAATGATACAACAATCATGGTGGGGGGACAATCCGGCAATTTAGAGCTAAACGTCATGTTACCGGTAATTGCTTACAATCTTCTGCAGTCCATAGATATCCTTTCCTCCGGAACTAAGCTTTTGGCTGAAAAATGCATCAACGGCATCACGGCTAATAGGCAAAAGTGCACG
>JASFHC010000134.1:0-6683 GCA_050123435.1 Desulfobacterales bacterium | reverse complement strand
CGATGCCATCAATGGCGGACCTTAAACACGCTGTTTTGTGACGGCATAACATACAGGTCTCGGGAGTATTCCGCAACCCGTTCTTGCCTTTTGGAAAAACTGTTTCAAGTTCGCCAAAGCAGGCGGGAATTTTGTTGTTCATTTCTTTATCGGTCATTGTCTTTTCAGTTTGTTGAGGGATGGTATTAAGCAATTATTGTTTTACACCTATTTATTTTGTATATCAAATTCCCGATTCATCCGTGCAATATACCCTTGATCCGCAAAACTGAAGTACCGGTTATCTCCGATGATCAGATGTTCATGAACGGTAATCCCCATTGCTCTGCATGCAAAAATTAACTGGCGTGTAATGGAGATATCTTCCGGAGACGGATCCGGATCTCCTGAAGGATGATTGTGGGCAAAAATAAGAGCGGCGGCGTGATGATTAAGGGCTGCAAGTATGACTTCTCTCGGGTAAACCGAACTTGCAGTCAACGTTCCTTGAAAAAGGATTTCCGTGGCGAGAACCCTGTTTTTGGCATCAAGAAATAGAACCGTGAAACACTCACGACATTTGTCTCTTATGCCGTGGTAAAGATAATCAAACAGTTCTTTAGAGTTATTCAAGGGGTCTTTGTGGATTAACCGTTTTTCAAGATAACGATCTGCGACCGCTTTTATAAGCTTGATCCCCAGCAGATTCTTAGAACCAATACCGGGCACTTCACAAAGTGCTTCCGCTGAAGCTTCAAGCACCCCCTGAAGGGTTTTAAACCGTTGCAATGAAGCCTTGGCAGCATCTTTGCAGTCTTTTCGAGGAGTGGCTAGGGTTAGAAGTAATTCAATGACTTCATAGTCGTGAAAGCCGGACAGGCCTGAAGAAAGAAATTTTTCCCTGAGCCTCTTCCGGTGCCCTTTCCCCTTATGCGGTCCGACGCGTTCCATTTAATGTTTTCTACAACTTATTCAACATACGAATTTTTATAGACCTCAAAATTCCCTAACTCCATAAAATTGCTATGGATCACCTCATTTCTTCCTTAACCCTGACACCTGACACCTGACACCTGACACCTGACACCTGACACCTGACACCTAAAAAAAGCTTCGGAGCCACGCGTTGTCAATAGACAAAAATCAGCGTTTACCAACAGCCTTGATTTACACCCAACTTCCGAGATGTTTAATTTACATCGAGTTCTTGTTTAAGGTCACGGGTCATCAGCCGGTGTACGGCCTCTTTGGGAGAAACATCGTTATATAGGATATGGTATACTTCGTGGGAAATGGGCATGTCCACACCAAGCCTGCGTGACAGGTTATACACCGACTTGGCTGTTTTGACGCCCTCGGCAACCATTCGCATTTCGGACAGAATATCGCTTAGCTTCATGCCCCCCCCTATCTTTTTCCCTACAATATGGTTCCTACTGATATTTCCGGTACAGGTCAGCACCAGGTCCCCGACACCGGCGAGTCCGGCAAAAGTTCGCGGGTCGGCGCCAAGCTTTAATCCCAACCGACGCATTTCTGCCAACCCCCTGGTAATCAAGGCCGCCCGTGTATTTAAGCCCAGTCCAAGACCATCCATGATCCCAGCGGCAATGGCAATCACATTTTTTACGGCCCCTCCCAGTTCAACACCAATCATGTCATTGTTTGTATAAACCCTAAAATACGGGGTTGCAAACAGGTGCTGAATATAGCCCGCTGTGTTCTGGTCTTTTGATCCCACAGTAATAACGGTGGGAAATTTATTCGCTACCTCCCGTGCAAAACTCGGGCCTGAAAGAACTGCAAAACAGTTTTCGGTAATTTCAGGGAGGGTCTCTTTAAGCACACCGGACATGGTCAAATGGGTCTTGTTCTCGATACCTTTGGAAGCTGACACAATAATCGTCCCAGGCGAAATGTGCCCGCTAATTTTTTGAGCCGTCTCCCTCATAACATGAGACGGAACAACAATCAGTACTAGATCTTTTTTTAATATTACTTCGTATATATCGTTGGAAGGAAAAATGTTTCCGGAAAGTCGAAAACCGGGAAGAAAAACTTTGTTTTCCCTGTATTCCTGAATCTGTTCTTTTACTTCCTTTTCAAATACCCACAAAGCAACTTCAAAACCTTTTAAAGCCAAAAGATCAGCAAGAGCCGTGCCCCAGCTTCCAGCACCCACAACACCGATTTTTACGTCATTGACATCTTTTTGATTTTTCACTGGCAGCTCACCTCAACTATAAATGATCTTCCTTTTCCGCGAGCCTTGCAACACCCGCAACTTTTTCTTCGTGTAACAGCCCGATAAGCTTTACTCCCTGGGTGTTACGGCTGATCACAGAAATTTGTCTCACAGAAATGCGTATCAGCTTTCCGGTGTCGGCCATCAGCATGAGATCGTCGTCATCATCGACCAGAAGTATTGCCACGACCTGTCCGTTCCGCTCGCTTGTTTTAATGGTAATAACGCCTTTACCTCCGCGCCTCTGAAGAGGATACTCATCTATTGAAGTTCTTTTTCCGTATCCTTTTTCCGTTGCCGCAAACAGGGTCTGGCCATGGCTTAGAACTTCCATGCCCACAATTCGATCCCCTTTACCAAGTCTCAACCCGTAAACGCCCCTTGCGACACGGCCGCTCGGTCGAACGTCAGACTCGTGAAAACGGATAGATTTACCCATAGCAGAACCTAAAAAGATATTCTGAGTTCCGTCTGTTATCCTTGCTGCAATCAATTCATCACCCGGAACCAGACTTAAAGCGATAATACCGCCCGATCTGGGTCTGGAAAACGCCATAAGATCTGTCTTTTTAACCAGTCCACTTCGGGTTGCCATAATAACGTAGTATCCCGGTTCAAATGCCGGAACGGCAAGAACGGTAGTAAGTTTTTCATCCGTTCCCAAGTTAAGAAGATTAACAATGGCTTTTCCTCGGCTCATACGGCCGGCCTGGGGGATATCGTACACCTTGCACCAGTAAACCCTTCCTTGGTTTGTGAAAAACAGAAACATATGGTGGGTGGACGCCACAAAAAGATTCGCAATAAAATCGTCATCCTTAACTCCCATGGCGGTCTTTCCTTTGCCGCCGCGCTGCTGTTTCCGGTAGAGAGTAATGGGATTCCGTTTGATGTAACCAGTTTTTGAAATGGTGACAACCATGTCTTCTTCAACAATCATATCCTCAATGGTTATCTCTTTTGTTGATTCGACAATCTCGGTCCGGCGATCATCCCCATACTCTTGCTGTATTTGTGTAAGCTCGTCCTTGATAATATTTCTCACAAGGCGCTCACTGCCCAAAATCTCTTTATACCAGGCGATGTCTTTGAGCGTATTTTTGTATTCTTCCATAATTTTTTCCTGCTCCAAACCCGTAAGCCGCTGCAGACGCATGTCCAGTATGGCTTGGGCCTGTATTTCCGTCAGGTCGTATGTTCGAACCAGGCCCTTTTTGGCTTGGTCCGGCGATTTGGATTCGCGAATTAGAAATACGACATCATCGAGATTTTCAAGGGCAATTTTTAAACCTTCCAGTATATGGGCCCGCGCCTCAGCCTTTTTCAGGTTATACCGGGTCCGCCGGATAATAATCTCCCTGCGGTGAAGAATGAAATGCTCAAGAATCTTTTTCAAAGAAAGCTGTTGGGGCTGGTTGTTCACAATGGCAAGAAAGATGATGCCAAAGCTGTTTTCCATCTGCGTGTGTTTGTAAAGCTGATTGATAATAACCTCTGCAAACTGGTCTTTTTTCAATCCCACTGCAATTCGCATACCTTCCCGGTCCGATTCATCCCTTATATATCGTACCCCTTCGATCTGCTTTTTTCTTATCAAACTCGCGATTTTTTCAATAAGTTTTGCCTTGTTCACCTGATAGGGAAGCTCCGTTATAACGATGGTATCTCTTCCCGTGCGTTTGTCTTTCTCGATCACGGCCCTCGCCCTGATTCGGATGATGCCCCGACCGGTTGTATATGCGTCATGAATTCCTTTGGTGCCGTAAATAATACCGGCCGTGGGAAAGTCCGGACCTGGAATATACTCCAAAAGATCCCGAGCCGTTAGACCAGGATTATCTATGACTGCCTTTGCGGCTTCAATGACTTCAAAAAGATTGTGGGGTGGAATGTTGGTGGCCATACCAACAGCAATACCCGAGGAACCGTTTACTAAAAGGTTGGGGATTTTGGCCGGAAGCACACAAGGCTCTGACAAAGAATCATCATAATTCGGCACAAACTCAACGGTTTCCTTGTCCAGGTCCTCCATCATCTCATGGGCGATACGCGTCATTCTGATTTCGGTATACCTCATTGCAGCCGGAGGATCGCCGTCCACGGAACCAAAATTTCCCTGGCCGTCGACAAGGGGATACCTTAAAGAAAAATCCTGGGCCATCCGAACAATCGTATCATACACCGCGGTATCGCCATGGGGATGATATTTACCGATAACATCACCGACAATACGGGCGGATTTTTTATATGCTTTGTTCCAATCGTTTTTCAGCTCTCGCATTGCATATAGTGTGCGTCGGTGCACGGGCTTCAAACCGTCGCGTACTTCCGGAAGCGCCCTGCCGATGATAACACTCATGGCATAATCGAGATACGACTTTTTCATTTCGCTCTCGATACTGATCTGTGCCAACTTTTCTGTATTCAACATATTAAACACCTGTCTGAACCTTTAAACCTTGAACCCTTGAACCTCTGAACCCTGAGACTCTAAACCCTGACACCTGACACCTGACACCTGAGTCCTGAACCCTCTGAACCGTTCCTATTTTTCATTCCTTAACCGGATCAACCAGTTGTTGATAACTGGCATAATAAATATCCGTTAATGTTAAAAAAGCAGTGGCAACCAGAGGGCCGTAAATAATACCCAGGATTCCAAACATCTTCAATCCACCGATAATTGAGAAAAAAACAAGGAGCGTATGCATTTTCACCCGTTGACCCACCAGTTTTGGTTTTAATAGATACTCGATTCCACCGGAAAGAATGATATAAAAAACAACAAAAAATATCCCTGATGCGATCCGTCCCTTTAAAAATAGATAAATAGAAACGGGAATAAACACAGCGCCGATTCCTATGATTGGAAGAAACGCGAGCAGAGCCATTATCACTCCCCATAAAAACGGCGAGTTAAAATTGAAAAAGAAAAAAACAACACCTCCTGCAACTCCCTGAATTAGACCACAGAGTCCATTGCCGATAAGAATGGCGCCGGCCATGTCCTTAAATTTATGAATAAGTTTTTCGTCCTGCTCTCTTGGCAGTGGTGATAGATCCACAATAAATTCAATAAGTTTGTCCCCGTCAATTAAAAGATAATAAATAATAAGGAGCATAAAAAAGAAATATACAAAAAATTTGAGTGCGTTCGAGGCAATAGAACTGACCTGCTGAAACAGAAAGAGGCCTACGAATTTTCCGAGTTCTGAAATCGCCTTATTTACCTCTTCACCAGTAATTTTTATATTTAAACTGGAAAGAAAATGGTTTGCGTGTTCAAGAACCCTGCTGCTTTCAAGCAACGGTTTGATCTGGTCGCTGATTGCCCCACCCTTTCCCATGAGATATAGTCCGTAAGCTTCTCTTGACAAAATGCCCACAAAAAACACGGTCGGGATAAACAGGATAAAAAATATTAAAACGCAAATCAGCAGTGATGCAAAAACAGAATTTATTTTTTTGTTTAAAAAATTATAAAGCGGTTTGAAAATCCCGCTTATCACAGAGGCAAGAACAATAACAGACATAAACGGCCAGAAAAGCCAGCCCAGAAAAAAAGCTGAGATGAAAAAAAGAGCCAGAAAAAACCACAAAATAATATTATGGGAAGTTCTATCCGGCATAGGTCCTCCAACTAAAAATTACGTTTCGCAATCACAGGCTATATTGTTCTTATTTCATGGACCCGGCCAACCTTGAAGTTTGTTGGTGACAATAAGATCAACAACATCTCCTCTCATAAAGTAACTTCTCGAGGATTTTACAACCTTTTGAATATACAGGTTTATTAACGGCAACCTGTTTGTGCCATCAGAATAGAAGAATGGAATGCTGGAATACCAGTCTGCCCCGCTGTGCCTGTAAAAGCTGTAATAGCAAAAGCGAAGCGTATTTCACCGGGGTAGGTCCGGCAGATCATACCGGGGTGAATTTTTTTCCATTTCAAAGGGGCCATTATTCCAATTGGGCCTGCCTGCTCGTGCCTTGCGATGGCAGGCGGGGCAAACTCCCTAAGTTCTAATGGAGATATGATGTTGTTATAATTGATAAAGATATCTTGTAACCGAGGGAAGGTGTTTTACTTACCCGCAAATCCTCCAGCCACAAATAAAAGAATGGTTTCATAAACGAAAACTGGAACATAGCTATCAAATAAACCGTAAACAACACCGCCGCCGATTACGGCCGGCACAGCAAAGACAACCAAAATCCCCAACCTTCTGCTGATGTTCATATGTATTAATCTCCTCTAAGTGGAAACGTTTCTAAAAACGTTTTTCGCACCAAATACATGAGCCTGTTGATTAATGAGGATTTTTGTTCAAGACCAAGGCACACGAAAAAAATAACCACAGGCATATATTTGCTATTCCGAGGATTATTTTTTGAGCATAACGCGGAGGCTATGCGAAAAGACCATTAATCAATAGACTCATACATAAGGTTTAAATTC